>DASYPG010000530.1:0-3775 GCA_036006885.1 Burkholderiales bacterium
CCGATCGCCTCGGCGTCGGACACCAGCGCGCCCGGGCTCACGCCGAGGATGAAGCGCCCCTCGCAGAGGTGATCGAACATCGCGGCGTTGGCGGCCACGATGGTGGGGTGGATCTGCGACAGGTTGCAGGTGCCGCTCGCGAGCTTGATGTTCTTGGTCGAATGGATGAGCGTGGCGAGGAACAGCAGCGAATTGGTGATGTTCTCGGCCTGGTCGGTGAGGTGCTCGCCGATGAAGACGTCGTGGTAGCCGAGCTTGTCGGCGAGGATCACCGCTTCGCGGTCTTCCTTGAGCGTCTCGGTGTGGTTCCGGTGCAGCGGGTGCACCGGCATCATGAACATTCCCAGCTTCATCTTTTCTCCTCGAGCCCGAGCAGCATACCTACTCCATCGCCTTGACGATGCGCTCCGGCGTGAGCGGAAGATCGCGCACCCGCACGCCCAGCGCGTCGTGCAGGGCGTTGGCGATGGCTGCGGCAGTCGGCCCCTGCGCCGCCTCGCCGGCCCCCAGCGAGGGTAGATCATTCTTGATGAGATGAACCTCCACCGCGGGCACTTCCGAGAAGCGCAGGATCGGATAGTCCTCCCAGGAGATCGCTCCGACCCGGCCCTCCTCCTTCAGCGTCCAGCTCGTCGCCTGGATCGCGCCGCCCTCGAGCTGGTTCGCCACGCCGTCCGGATTGATGGCGAGCCCTACGTCGGCGGCGACGACCAGCCGCTTGACCCGCAGCACCTCGCCCGCCTCGACCTCGGCCAGGACCGCGCAGTAGGCG
Source organism: Burkholderiales bacterium (assembly GCA_036006885.1). GTDB lineage: Bacteria > Pseudomonadota > Gammaproteobacteria > Burkholderiales > SG8-39 > SCGC-AG-212-J23. Next base: position 773 of record DASYPG010000530.1, read on the forward strand.
CCGATGTTCTTGTAGCGGGCGAAGCCGATGCCGCGGCCCTGATTTTCTCCCCCCGACCAGGAATTCCAATTCATGTTGAGGCATTCAAGAACCGCGCGTGCGCGCGGATCCTTGAGATGCTTCAGCCGGAACTCGAACGGATCGGCACCCGCGGCGTTGGCGAGCTCGTCCATGAACGACTCGATGGCGAAAACGTTGCCGTAGGCGCCCAGCGCGCGCAGCGATGAAGCGCGCCGCGGCGTCTCGCGCACGTAGTGCTTCACCACCTCGAGATCCGGAAAGTCGTAGAGCGGTATGGCGTTGCGCCCGGCGCCTTCGGGCGGCAGCGCCGGATCGATCGCCGGCGCGAAGTCGAACGGCTTCTCGAGGTGGCGCGCCGCGATCAGCGACGGCTTGGGCGAGCGGCCGGGACGGTTGGTGTGGCCGTTGCTCCAGAGCTCGTGCTTCCAGGACACGATGCTGCCGGCTGCGTCCAGCCGTGCATCCAGGTCAAACGCCATCGCCGGCCCGTAGGGCTCCCAGGCAAACTCGTCCTCGCGCATCCATTGCAGCTTGACCGGCCGGCCGTTCGCCGCTCGCGCGAGCAGCGCCGCGTCGAGCGCGACGTCGTCGGCGCCGTTGTGCCCATAACAGCCGGCGCCTTCGGCATGAGTCACCACGATGTCTTCGAGCTTCATTTGCAGGACAACCGAAAGCTCATGCCGCAAGCCGAAGATGCCCTGGCTGTGCGTCCAGACCTCGAGCTTGCCGTCCTTCAGCCGCGCGATCGCGCACGAGGGTCCGATCGAGGCGTGCGCGATGAACGGCTTCGAATAGGATGCCTTGACGCTTTTTCCAGGAGGGGGAGAGCCTTTTACTTCTTTCAGGACCGAGCGCTGGGTGACGTTCTCACGCAGCCAGCCGTGGAAGTCCTCCGGCACCGGCGTTTCGTTCCACGCCGCCTTCGCCCGCAACTTCGCCGCAGCAGCGATGGCGAGCTCTTCGCGCTCGGCCAGCACGCCGACAAAGCTACCGTCGCGGATGAGCGTTACATCCCTCAAATCTAATTCTGGTAAAGACACAAGCTTCGAGAACGGCCGCGAAGGCCGCACGATTCTCGCGAAGAGCATTCCCGGCAGCGTCATGTCCTGTACGTAGACCGGCTTGCCCGCCACCTTGGCCGGGAGATCGATGCGCGGCGCGCTCTTGCCTACGATCTTCGCCGGCCCCGACGGCTTCACGCCGGCGCCCGCGGGCGGAATCTCGCCCGCCTCCGCTGCGCACTCCCAGTAAGTCACGCTGCCGCCGTTCTTCGCCGTGATGGTGCCGTCCTCGACGGCGAGCTCGCCGATCGGCGCGCCGAGGAGCTCCGCGGCGTGCGCGAGGAGCGCGGCGCGAGCCTGCACGCAGGCCTCGCGGACTCCCTTGCCGCCTTCCTGGATCGACATGCTGCCCGAGGTGTAGCCCTCGTCCGGGCTGTACGCGGTGCTCGGCGGCACGATGCGTACGCGCTCGAATGCCACGTCGAGCTCCTCCGCCGCGATCTGCGCCAGCGCGGTATTGATGCCCTGGCCGAGCTCCACCTTGCCGCTCGCGATCCACACCGTGCGGTCGCGCTCGAACCGGATCCTTGGATTCTTCACGCCTGCATTTCCCGGGCTGCGCGCAGCACGGCCCGCACCACGCGGTTGTGCGAGCCGCAGCGGCACAGATTTCTATCCAAAGCACTGCGAACGTCCGCTTCGCTTGGCTTTGGGTTGGTCTGAAGAAAGGCGGCGGCAGCGACCGCGATGCCGCTGATGCAGTAGCCGCACTGCGCTGCCTGCTCGGCAAGCAGCGCCTTCTGTACCGGGTGCAGCTCGCCGCCCTTAACGAGCCCCTCCACGGTGGTGATCTTTTTTCCGGCCACCGACCAGAGCGGGGTGTCGCACGACGGCACCGCCTTGCCTTCGACGATCACGAAGCACGCGCCGCACTGGCCGGTGCCGCAGCCGAAGCGGCTGCCGACGAGGCCGAGGTCGTTTCGCAGAACGTAAAGGAGCGGCGTGTCCGGCCCGGCCGACACGCTGCGTCGCTGCCCGTTCACTTCCAGTTCCGTCATGCCAGCACCATGTGGATCAGCGCGAGCCGCTTTTGTGCCTGCTGCAGCCCGCGCTCGAGGGCCGCGGCCACGTCGCGAGGCGAGGTCACCTTCTCGCCGTAGCCGCCGTAAGCTTCGGCGAGCTTCGCATATTCCGGCCGCGGCGTGATGGCGGTGCCTGCGAACCTGCCGCTCTGAACCGCCGAGCCGTGCGGGTAGTAGTTCATGACGTCGGTCTTCTGCGAGAGATAGCCCGCGTTGTCGAACAGCACCACCGCGATCGGCAGCCCGAGCTCCTGGCTCGCGCCGAAGCAGGCCGGGACCGGGTTGTAGTGAAAGGCGCCGTCGCCGATGGTGACGATCACCGGCCGGCGCGGCTGCGCATGCTTCACCCCGAGCGCGAGCGAGAGTCCCATCCCCAGGCCGCCGAAGCTCGCCTCGTAGAAGCCGCCGGGCGCGAGCTTGATCAGCCGCTGCACGAGCTCGAGGCGATGGGTAATCGTCTCGTTCACCACGACCGCGTCCTTCTGGATGGCGGCGTTCAGCTGCTCGGCGATCCAGGCGTTGTTCATGCCCTCCGTTGCCTGCGGCAAGCTGGGACGACTGGAAATCGGGCTCTGACCCCGATTTCGGATGCGGGCGCAGAGTCCTTCGAGGGTCGTTCGCAGATCGCCCGGGACCACCATGTCTGCGCGCACGCCCCAGTACGGCAGGTTTGAGCGAAGCGGATCTTCGCCGAGAACGAAGACCTTGGTGCCGGGCTTGGGCAAGGCCGAAGGTGGATGCCATGGCATCACGCATTCCGCGAGCAGCACCGCGTCGGCTTCGTCCACGAGCGACTTCATGTTTTCCACCGCGACGCCCGCGTAAAGCGGATGGTCGCGAGGAAAGTTGACGTAGTACGGCTGCCACGCCTCCGCGACGCGCGCCCCGAGCGTTTCGGC
>DASYPG010000531.1:0-4186 GCA_036006885.1 Burkholderiales bacterium
TTGCCGGCCTTGATGGCGATGGGCGTCGTTTCCCAGGCGAACCAGCCTTCCGTGTTGGCCTTCTGCGCGCGCTCGAGCGAGGTGATGGCAAAGCGGTCCTGCGCTTCGCGGGTAAACGAATACTTCGCGGCGCAGTCTTCCGCGAAACTACCCATCAGTCGCCCCTTGTCGTACGCATCCTCGAGGCCGTCGTAGAACATGTGGTCGATCACCTGGCCGTGGCCCATGCGCAGGCCGGCGCGCGCCTTGGGAAGCAGGTAGGGCGCGTTCGTCATCGACTCCATACCGCCCGCCACGACGACGTCGAAGGAATTCGTGGCGAGCAGGTCGTGCGCGAACATCGCAGCCTTCATCCCCGAGCCGCACATCTTGTTCACCGTGGTGCAGCCGGCCGCGAGCGGCAGCCCGGCGCCGAGCGAGGCCTGGCGCGCGGGCGCCTGCCCCTGTCCCGCAGGCAGAACGCAGCCCATGATCACTTCCTGTACTTCGTCGGGCCGGATGCGGGCGCGCTCCACCGCGGCGCGGATTGCGGCCGCGCCGAGCTGCGCCGCGGCGAAACCTTTGAGCTCGCCCTGGAATGCGCCCATCGGCGTGCGGGCGGAAGAGACAATGACGATCGGGTCGTTCTGCATTGGCACCTCCTTCAAATCGGGGTCAGCTCGGGAGCTCGTAGGGGCGCACCAGGCCGCGGGCGCGCTCGGCGAGCTCCGCCGGGAAAGGACAGGACTTGCGGGTCTGGGTGTCGATCTGCACGCCGGTCAGCACGCAGATTGCGGCAATGTCCCCGGTCGCGGCGTTGCGCATCTCGTGCACGAACTTCGCCGCCCGCTCGCGCACCTCGAGGAAGGCGGAGCGAACCGCGACCGTGTCGCCGGCAAGCAGCTCGCGCCGATAGGTGATGTTCTGCTGCACGGCCGCCATGCCGCGACGGTTTTCCTTCAGGAATGCGGTCGTGATGCCGATCGCGGCGAAGAGGTTCCAGGTCGCCTCGTCGAACTTTCCCACGTACCACATGACGTTCATGTGCCCCATGTGGTCGCAGTGCCACGGATAGATCATGCCGCGATAGGTCTCGACCAGCTCGCTCACACCGCTTCCAATCCAGCCACCGCCGCGGTGCGGCGGATGGCGTCCACCGTTTCGGCTTCGAGGCGCTCGATCAGCTCCGCCGCCGGCAGCGCGCGAGAGAGCGCCGCGCCCTGGCCGGCCCACATTGCGACGCAATCCGGCTTGCCGGCCTTGGCGGAGGCCTGGCGCAGCTTCCCCGTAATACTGTTCTGCGCCGGAAACGGGAGCTGGGGCGCCTGTGCCATTTCGGTCATGAAGCGATTGACGAGGCCGCGCGCCGGCTTGCCGGTGAATTTCTCGGTGATGCGGGTGTCGTCGCCCCGCGTCGCGAGCAATGCCTGCTTGTGCACCGGCGACGCCCCGCTTTCCGGACAGGGAATGAAAGCCGTGCCAAGCTGGGCGGCCTGCGCGCCGAGCGCGAGCACCGCGGCGATCCCCGCGCCGTCCATGATCCCGCCCGCCGCCACGACCGGCACGCGCAGCTCGCGCACGATAAGACGGGTCAGCGCTAGCGTGCCGGTAAGCGCATCGTAGGGGTCGCGCAGCCACGTCCCGCGGTGGCCGCCGGCCTCGCCGCCCTGGGCGATGACGAAGTCGACACCGAGCGATTCCAGATCTTTCGCCTCGGCGATGTTGGTGGCGCTGCCGCCGATCAAGATGCCGGCCGCCTGGAATCTCCTCAGCCAGGCTGGCGGCAGCGCCGCGAGATGCGAAGTGAAGGCCTTGGGGCGGATGCGCTCAACCGCCGCGAGCTGGGCGGTGAAGTCCGGCGCGTAGGGCGGCTTCACTGGCTCGGGCAAAGGCATGCCCAATTCGGCGTAGTAGCGCGCAACGGCGTCGAGCGCCGGCCGCTGGGCCGCGGGGGTAATCTCGCCCGGCTGTGGCGAACCGAACAAGTTGACGAGGAAGGGCCGCGGCGTTTTTGCCCGCACCCACGCCGCCTGCTTTTCCATGTCCTCGGGCTGCGTGTAGGCAAAGCCGAAGCAGCCGAGCGTGCCGGCGGCCGAGCACGCGGCCACGAGCTCCTGGCTGCTCGGTCCGCCCGCCATCGGCGCCTGGATGATGGGCAGTCTCAGGCCGAGCTTCTCGGAGAGCTTGGTTTTCAGGGTCATTGCGATTCCGCGAAGAGCTCGCGGCCGATCAGCCAGCGGCGGATTTCCGAAGTGCCGGCGCCGATCTCGTAGAGCTTGGCGTCGCGCCACAGGCGGCCCACGGGCGTCTCGTTGATGTAGCCCATGCCGCCGAGGGCCTGGATGGCCTCGCCCGCCATCCAGGTAGCCTTTTCGGCGGCGTAGAGAATGGCGCCGGCGGCGTCTTTTCTCGTCGTCTCGCTCCGGTCGAGGGCTTGCCCCACCGCGTAGACGTACGCGCGGCAGGCGGAAAACGTGGTGTACATGTCGGCGAGCTTGCCCTGCATGAGCTGAAACTCGCCGATCGGCTGGCCGAACTGCTTGCGATCGTGGACGTATGGGACCACCGCATCGAGGCACGCGGCCATGATGCCGAGCGGCCCGCCGGCAAGCACCGCCCGCTCATAGTCGAGGCCGGACATCAGGACCTTGACCCCTTTGCCATCCTCGCCCAGCACGTTCTCGGCTGGAACTTCGCAGTCACGGAAAACCAATTCGCAGGTGTTCGACCCGCGCATGCCGAGCTTCTCGAGCTTCTGCGCGGTGGAGAAGCCCTTCATGCCTTTCTCAACCAGGAAGGCAGTGATGCCCGCGTCGCTGCTCTTCCCGTAGATCACCAGCACATCCGCATCGGGTCCATTGGTGATCCACATCTTGTTGCCATTGAGAACGTAGCGCTCGCCTCGACGCTCGGCTTTGAGACGCATTCCGACCACGTCGGAGCCGGCGCCCGGCTCCGACATCGCGAGCGCGCCGACGTGCTCGCCGGAAACGAGTTTCGGCAGGTACTTTTCTCTCTGCGCCGACGAGCCGTTGCGGCGGATCTGGTTCACGCACAGGTTCGAGTGCGCGCCGTAGGAGAGGCCCACCGAAGCCGAGGCGCGCGAGATCTCCTCCATCGCGACGATGTGCGCGAGATAGCCCATGGCGGTGCCGCCGTGCTCCTCCTCGACCGTGATGCCCAGCAGGCCGAGCGCGCCGAGCTTGCGCCACAGGTCGGCCGGGAACTGATTTTCGCGGTCGATCGCTGCCGCTCGCGGCGCGATCTCCTTGGCGGCGAACGCCCGGACGCTCTCGCGCAGCATGGCGATGGTCTCGCCGTGATCGAAGCGTAATAGGTTCAAATTCACAACGGCAGATTCATGGCGTGTCGGGGGTGCCCGCGAGCATCATCAGGGTTTGCAGCATGGTGGCGACGTGCTTACCGTCGTCAGCGTACACCTCCGCCCGCGCAACCGTGAGCGTGCGCCCGGGCTTCACCACCTGCGCCTTGGCCACGAGCCCGCCCCGCCCGGGGTTGAGGATGTTCAGTTTGTATTCCACCGTGACGAGCGAGCAGTCCGCCGGCATCAACGAGAACGCGCTGTAGCCGCAGGCAGTATCCGCGATCATTCCCACGATGCCGCCGTGAACGTAGCCCTTCTGCTGCGTGAGGTCGTCTCGCCAGGGAAGCTCGATCTCGACGTAGCCGGGGTCGACCACCGTGAGGCGCGCGCCGATCAGTGCCATCGCCTTCTGGCGGCCGAAGCTCTCGCGACAGCGCTGCGCGAAGGCGTGGTCGCCGGGTGCGTTCATGGCCGGGGCATTCATGGCGGAGCAGCGTACTTGACGTTTACGTAAACGTCAACCTCGTTTGAGCTGCTTTCTGACTCGTCGTTCAAAGGCTTGGAGCTCGGAAAGCTGCGCCTCGAGGTCGGCCCGCTGCCGCAGCAGGCTCGCCTTGTGGGTCTCGAGCACGCCCAGGAAACGCTCGAGCTGCGGGCGCTCGTCGCGCCCGGGCTCGTACATGTCGATGAGCTCGCGGATCTCGGAGAGCGAAAGGCCGAGACGCTTGCCGCGCAGCGTGAGCTTGAGCCGGGTGCGGTCGCGAGGGGTATAGATGCGCCGCTGGCCGTCGCGCCGCGGCGCGAGCAGCCCTTGGTCCTCGTAGAACCGGATTGCGCGCGGGGTGACGTCGAACTCGCGCGCCAATTCGCTGATGGAGAACT
>DASYPG010000532.1:0-3902 GCA_036006885.1 Burkholderiales bacterium
GAAAAGGGTGCGCGCGCGCGCCGAGGACGCGGCCGAGGACCGCATCCTCGACGTGCTGGTGGGCTTCAAGGGCAACGAGGAAGAGAGTGCGACGCGCCAGAAGTTCAGGAAGAGGCTGCGCGAAGGCGAGCTCGACGACAAGGAGATCGACATCGAGGTGTCCGCGGCGCAGCCGCAAATGGGGATCCTCGCGCCGCCCGGCATGGAAGAGCTTACCTCACAGATCCAGGGAATGCTCTCCAACCTCGGCAGCGGCCGCAAGCGGCTGCGCCGCATGAAGATCCGCGAGGCGATGCAGTTGATCGTCGAGGAAGAAGCGGGGCGTCTGGTGAACGACGACGAGCTGAAGACCCGCGCGGTGGCCAACGCCGAGCAAAACGGCATCGTGTTCCTCGACGAGATCGACAAGATCACCAGCCGCTCGGAAGTCCACGGCCCGGACGTGTCGCGCCAGGGCGTGCAGCGCGACCTGCTGCCGCTCGTGGAGGGCACCACCGTGTCGACCCGCTACGGCATGGTAAAGACCGACCACGTCCTGTTCATCGCATCGGGCGCGTTCCACCTCGCCAAGCCCTCCGACCTGATCCCCGAGCTGCAGGGGCGCTTTCCGATCCGGGTCGAGCTCGACTCGCTCTCGATCGACGATTTCGAGCGCATCCTGGTCGCCACCGACGCGAGCCAGGTGAAGCAGTACCAGGCGCTGCTCGGCACGGAAGGGGTGACACTCGAGTTCCGCCCGGGGGCCATCCGGCGCATCGCCGAGATCGCCTTCCAGGTGAACGAATCCACCGAGAACATCGGCGCCCGGCGCCTCTATACCGTGCTGGAGAAGCTGCTCGAGGAGATCTCCTTCGACGCCGGCAAGCGCGGGCCCGGCACGGTCGAGATCGACGCGGCCTACGTCGACGCCCGGCTGGCCGAGCTGTCTAGGAACGAGGATCTGGCGCGCTTTGTTCTTTGAGGGCTTCCTCCAGGCATCGCCTGCAGAGGCAGCCCAGCCCGGGCACCGGAGCGAGCGCGGGAAGGTTCTCGCACCAGCAACCGGGTGCGTCGGCACCGCAGCTTAAGGCGGCGCCGCATTGCGCGCAGTTCTTATCGGTCGGCAAGGCTGGAAAGCGCCCGGCGCATGAAGGCGAGCTGCCGGCGGAAGCGGGCGCAGCCGTCGCAGACGAGAAGGTGCAGGGAAAGCGCCAGGCGCTCTGCCGCGCCGAGGCGCCGATCGAGGCCCTGGGACACCAGGCGCGTGGCTTCCTTGCAGGTGAGCATCATTTCCAGAGAGGTGTAGAGAGGTGCGTCGGCCGCGGTTCGGTTCCCTTACAAGAGTCTACGCCTGGGGACTTGAAACCCGCACCGGCACCCCGATCTCCTTGGCACAGACTCAGGAAAAGGAGATGCAAATGGCAAGCATTACCCGGTTCGACCCGCGCGGTGATTACTTCGGTGACCTGGTCGACGACCTGTTCAAGGGCTTTCTGGTCCGTCCGTTGAGCTTCGAAGGCCGCGGCAATGCGGGCCTCGGACAACTTCCGCGGGCGAAGGTGGACGTCGCCGAGAAGAACGGCGCTTATCTCGTCACCGCCGAGCTTCCCGGGGTGAGGAAAGAGGACATCCACGTCGCGATCGACGGCGCGCAAGTCGCCCTCGAAGCCGAGGTCAAGCGCGAGAAGGAAGCGTCGAAGGACGAGCGCACACTGCACAGCGAGCGCGTGTACGGCAAGGTCGTACGCAGCTTCACGCTGCCGCAGGAAGTCGACGAGTCGAAGGCCGAAGCCAAGTTCAAGGACGGCGTCCTGGAGCTGACGCTGCCCAAGAAGGCCGCGGCGCAACGCAAGCAGATCTCGATCCAGTAGTTTTGTTTGTAGAATGGGGCGTTCAGATGAACGCCCCGTTCAACCATAGTCCCCAAGCCGCCGAGAAGGCGCGGCTGCTCCACGAGGCGCTGCCCTACATCCAGCGCTTCCACGGCAGGACCATCGTCGTGAAGTTCGGCGGCAACGCCATGACCGACGAGGCGCTGAAGGTCGGGTTTGCGCGCGACGTGGTGCTGCTCAAGCTGGTCGGGATGAATCCCGTGGTGGTGCACGGGGGCGGGCCGCAGATCGAGGACATGCTCACGCGCCTGGGCAAGAAGGGCGAGTTCGTCCAGGGCATGCGCGTGACCGACCGCGAGACCATGGACGTGGTCGAGATGGTGCTCGGCGGGCAGGTGAACAAGGAGGTGGTCGAGCTCATCAACCAGGCCGGCGGCAAGGCCGTCGGCCTGACCGGCCAGGACGGCGCGCTGATCCGCGCGCGCAAGATGCTCCTGCCCTCCAAGGAGAACGGCAAGGTCGACATCGGCCAGGTGGGGGAGATCGAGTCGATCGACGCCGCGATCATCGGCACCCTGGAGCAGGGCGGGTTCATCCCGGTGGTGGCACCGATCGCCACCGGCGCCGACGGCACCACCTACAACATCAACTCCGACCTCGTCGCCGGCAAGCTCGCGGAGGTGCTGCGCGCCGAAAAGCTGGTGGTGCTCACCAACACCCCGGGCGTCCTCGACAAGGACGGCAAGCTTCTCACCGGCCTGACGCCGCGGCGCATCGACGACCTGGTGGCGAAGGGCGTGATCTCGGGAGGCATGCTGCCCAAGATCGGCTCGGCGCTCGACGCCGCGCGCAACGGCGTGAAGAGCGTGCACATCATCGACGGGCGCGTGCCCAACGCGCTGCTTCTCGAGGTGCTCACCGACCAGGGTGTTGGCACGCTGATCAAAAGCAAGTAGTGCGCATTTCACGCCTGGCGCCGTCGCGGCGAGTCTGGATTTTCGATCTCGACAACACGCTGCACGACGCCACCGCGCGCATCTTCCCGGCGATGCACGACCAGATCAACGCTTTCCTGCGGCGGGAGTTCGGCCTCGACGAGGAGGGCGCGAACCGCATGCGCGAAGAGTTCTGGCTGCGCTACGGCACCACCCTGAACGGCCTGATGCGCCATCACGGCATCCACCCGCGCCGCTTCCTCGCGGAGACGCACGTCTTTCCGGAGCTCCGCGACCTGGTGGTGCACGAGAACGCGCTCAAGCATGCGCTCGCGCGCCTGGGGGGCATGAAGCTCGTGTTCTCCAACGCCCCGCGGCATTACGTCGAGGGGGTGCTGCGCGCCATGGGGCTCGCGCGGTACTTCGACGCGGTCTATTCGATCGAGGATGCGCGCTATCGCGGCAAACCGGCGCTGTACGGCTTTCGCGTGCTGCTCAGGAGGCACAACCTCGATCCACACCGCTGCGCCTTCGTCGACGACATGCTCGAGAACCTGCGCACCGCCCGCCGGCTGGGGATGTCCACGGTCTGGGTGAGCCGCGCGAAACGGCGCGTGCCGTTCGTCGACCTGCGCGTGGCTTCGGTGCTCGAGCTGCCGCGCCTAGTCTTCCTCTACGGCTGAGCATAGAATCCGCTGCGTCCTCCCATGCCCCGCGCCAAAGGCGAACGCAGGCTCGAAATCCTGAAGGCTCTCGCGCAGATGCTCGAGGCCCCGAAGTGGGAGCGCATCACCACCGCGGCGCTCGCCGGCCGCCTCGAGGTCTCCGAGGCGGCGCTCTACCGCCACTTCGCCTCCAAGGCGCAGATGTACGAGGGGCTGATCGAGTTCATCGAGAGCTCGGTGTTCACGCTAGCGAACCGCATTACCCAGGCCGAGGCCGACGGCCTGCGCCAGGCGGGGGAGCTGGTCGAGATGCTGCTCGCATTCGCCGAGAAGAACCCGGGCATGGTGCGCGTCATGACCGGCGACGCGCTGGTGGGCGAGCACGAGCGCCTGCAGGTGCGCATGAACCAGTTCTTCGACCGCTTCGAGGCCACCCTGAAGCAGGCGCTGCGCGCCGCCTCCGACGGCGACGCCGCCGGCCGCGCGGCGAC
>DASYPG010000533.1:0-7642 GCA_036006885.1 Burkholderiales bacterium
GATGCGGCACCCGGACTCGCTGACCGGCCGCTTCCTCAGGTCGCCGCTGCTGCATCCGGTGCAGCCCCGGCGTGCGGTGCCGCGCGGACATCCGTGCATCGAAGTGCAGAAGGCGAAGCTGCATAACCTGAAGGGCATCGACACCCGCATTCCGCTCGAGCGGCTGACCGTGGTCACCGGCGTGTCGGGCTCGGGCAAGTCGACCCTCGCCCGCGACGTGCTCTACAACAGCCTGAAAGAAGGCGCCCACATCGGCTGCAAGGCGATCACCGGGTCCAAGGAGGTCGAGCGCGTGCTCGAGGTGGACCAGACTCCGATCGGCAAGACTCCGCGCTCGTGCCCGGCGACCTACGTCGGCTTCTGGGACGCGATCCGCCGGCTCTTCGCCGACACTAGCGAGGCGCGCATGCGCGGCTGGACCGCGAGCCGCTTCTCCTTCAACACCGCCGGCGGACGCTGCGAGGCCTGCGACGGACAGGGCATCAAGAAAATCGAGATGTCCTTCCTGCCCGATGTGCGCGTCACGTGCGAGGGCTGCGGCGGCGCGCGCTTCAATCCCGAGACGCTGCAGGTGCGGCTGCGCGGCAGGACGGTCGGCGAAGTCCTGGCGATGAGCGTCGACGAGGCCCTCGAGTTCTTCGCCGCCCACTCCTCGATCCGGCGCTGCCTGCAGCTCCTTCAGGACGTGGGCCTCGGCTACCTCACGCTCGGCCAGCAGAGCCCCACCCTTTCAGGGGGCGAGGCGCAGCGGATCAAGCTGGTCTACGAGCTCTCGAAAACGAATGCGATCAAAACCCTCTACGTGCTCGACGAGCCGACCGTCGGGCTCCACATGGCCGACGTGGAGAAGCTGATCCGCGTGCTGCACCGGCTGGTCGACGCGGGAAACACCGCGGTCGTGATCGAGCACAACCTGGACGTCATCGCCGAGGCCGACTGGATCATCGACCTCGGCCCGGAGGGCGGCGGGGGCGGCGGCGCGATCGTGTACCAGGGCGTGCCCGAGAACCTCAAGCGCGGGCATACCGGTGCCGCGCTGAGGAGCTTCCTCGCCGAGCGCAAGGCGGCATGACGCGCGCCGCAGCTCTCGCGCTCATGGTCGCCGCGCCGGTACTGTGGAGCAGCGCCGGCGTGGTGACGCGCCACATCGAGCGCGCCGAGGCGATCGAGCAGGTGTTCTGGCGCAGCTTCTTTGCCTTTCTTTTTGTAACCATCATATTGTCGCTGCGGGGTGGACCCTGGAAAGCGTTGCGCAATGCAGGCTTGCCTGGCCTGTTTTCCGGCGTGCTCTGGGCAGTGATGTTCACGGCGTTCGTAATCGCGCTCTCGCTCACCACCACCGCGAACACGCTGGTGATGATGAGCATCGCGCCATTGCTCACCGTGGTGTGCGCCCGCATCGTGCTGACCGACCCGATCCCCCTGCGCACCTGGATCGCCGCGCTTGCCGCGATGGCCGGCATCGCGATCATGTTTTCCTCTTCCATGGAAAGCCACGCCGCCGGAATGCTGGTTGCCCTGGTCATTCCGGTGGCGTCGGCGTTGAACGTCGTGGCGTTGCGCAAGCACTCGACCACGCTCGATCTGATTCCGGCGGTCATGCTGGGCGGCGCTCTGTCGGCGCTCGTTGCGCTGCCGCTCGCGCTGCCGATCTCGGCCTCGGGCAAAGACCTCGCGCTGCTCGCCTTCCTCGGCGTGCTCCAGCTCGGGCTGCCGTGCATGTTCCTGGTGATGGCGAGCCGCGCGCTGCTGGCGCCCGAGATCGCGCTCCTCGGCCTGCTCGAGGTGGTGCTCGGGCCGCTGTGGGCGTGGCTGGGCGCGGGCGAGACGCCTGCGACCAGCACACTGATCGGCGGCGTGCTGGTCTTGATTGCTCTGGCGGGAAACGAGATCGCAGCCTTCCGCGTGCGCAAAGGGCGCATTATCATCGAGGCCAACCCGCTTCACGCTCCCGCTCTGGGTGCAACACGAAAGGGGTGACGATGATCTCGAGACCCAGCTTCCTTCTCGCATTGATGGCCATCGCGCTGAGCATCGCAGCTCTGGCTCAATCGCCCGCTCCTTCCAAAGGCGCGGCGGCGCCTGACAAAGCCGCCGCGGCGGCCGCCGAAGACCCGCTGGGCAGGAGCACGCCGCACGGCACGGTGCTGAACTTCATCACGGCCGTCGAAAAGAGAGATCTCTCGCGAGCGGCCGAATATCTGGACGGGAGGCTCGGCCCTGAGCAGAAGGCGGAACTGGCCCTGCAGCTTAAGCAGCTCATGGACAAGAGGCTGAGGCTCGATCTGGACGCCCTGAGCAAAAGCCCCGGCGGCAACGCGGACGACGGGCTGCCGCTGAACCGTGAGTCGCTCGGCGAGATCGAGGTCGGGGAAAACACGCTCGAAATCCTGCTCGACCGCGTCCAGCGGGGCAAGAACCCGCCGATCTGGCTGTTTTCGGCCGAAACGCTCAAGAGTCTTCGCGAGCTCCCCGAGGAGGATCTGCAGGTTTCCCTGATGGAGCGGCTTCTCCCTGCGGTGCTCGTTGAAAAATCGCTCTTCGGCTTCGCGCTCTACCGCTGGATCCTTGTTCCCCTGACCCTTTTCGTCATTGCCGTGATCGCCTGGATGACGACCGGCCTGCTGTCTCCCCGGATTCAACGTTTCTTCCGGAGCCGATCAGGCTGGGGCGCCTTCGTCGGGGGAACAAGCTATGTGGGTCCCGCTCGCCTGCTCGTCTTTGCCTTGCTGATGTGGCTGGTCGCCCAATTCGGGGCCACGCTGATGACGCGGCAACGCTGGACCCACCTTGCGCTCCTGCTGATGGCCGTCGGAGCGGCGTGGCTGGTCATGCGTGCCATCAATCCCGTCGCGTCCGGTTTCGTCGGGTACATGCACAGCACGCAGCAGCAGCATCGGATCGCCCTTGTCCACCTGCTTCGCGGCCTGGCAAAGTTCATTGCCGTCGTCACGGTGCTGCTGGTCATTCTCAGTCTCCAGGGCGTGAACCTCACGGCCGCCGTCGCCGGCATTGGAATTGGCGGAGTGGCGCTCGCGTTCGCAGCCCAGAAAACGCTCGAGAACGTGTTCGGTACCGTGATGCTGGTGGCCGATCAGCCCATTCGCGTCGGCGACCTCTGCCGGCTGGGCGACACCATGGGCGTCATCGAGGACATCGGGATGCGATCGACTCGCGTGCGCACCGTCGAGCGAACGATCGTCACCGTGCCGAACGGCCAGGCAAGCTCGATGATCGTGGAGAATTTCGCCACGCGCGACAAAATGTGGTTCAAGCACTCCATCGGCCTTCGCTACGAGACGACGCCGGATCAGCTGCGGCAGGTTCTCGCAAGCGTGCACAAGCTGCTCTCGGGGCATCCGCAGGTCGAGAGGGATTCCGCACGCATCCGCCTGGTGAGGTTCGGCGGCTCCTCGCTCGACCTGGAGGCCTGCGCTTATATTCTCGCCACCGATCTCGCGTCATACCTGAAAATCCAGGAAGAGCTGCTCCTGCAGACCATGGACGCGATCGAGGCCAGCGGGACGGCCCTGGCATTTCCAAGCCAGACGACGTATCTGGCAAAGGACCCGGGGCTGGACGCCGCAAAGAGCGACGCGGCGATCGCCGAGATCCGGCAATACGCGCACGGCGAGGCGCATCCCGCCGACGCCGCGGCGCGGGCAGCGACGTAGGCTTGCCGGGACGCTATGCTCAGCAGCCGCGCTTAGCAGCCAGACTGGCAGCGCCCGTTCCCGTCGAACTGCATCGTCCTACCGCTGAGCGGTACGTGCACCGGCATCTTCGCCACGTGCGAAACGATCACCGAGTTCGGGCGCACCAGGTCGTTCACGACGTAGGCCGCCTCGTCCAGACCGGTAGTGAACGGAAAGCCGCCGACGTTCATCACCGCCATGTTGGCCTTGTAGTGGCCGCGCACGACCAGATCCTGCTCGGCAGGACGAACCCGCCCGGGGGCCCGACGTACGCGGTCAGGCCCGCGGCGTCGAACAGCTTCGCCTGCTCGGGCGGGAGGAACGCTGGCGGCAAGCCATTGCTGTGCACCGCCGGACGGCGCAGCCCGACAGCAGCGCGGCCGCGGCGGACAGCGCGAATAGCAGCTCTTTCCTCCTCGTCATTTGGCTCCCCTGTGGTTGATCATGAAAACGTGCTTCAACGCGCTCGCCGCAGATTGAAGGCGAGCGAGATCCGCGGCCGGTCGCTCTTGTTGCAGCCGACGTAATGCTCCACCCAGGATTCGAACATGACCAGCTTGCCGGCCTTGGGCGTAAAGCCGACCTCGGGCATGAGCAAGTAGGCCCCGCCCTGGGTGTTGGTAAAGGCCCGATGCGAGCGGCGCGCGGGAACCGGGTCCGGGAACACGAGCTGGCCGCAATTCTCCGGGGCTTCTACGTAGTAAGAGCAGGAAAGATAGCTTCCGTCGTGGGAGTGCAGGTGCTCCTGGGCGCCCGGGGGAAACACGTTGGCCCACGCACGCTCGACCTCCAGCGGGAAAATCGGGATGCCCATGCCCTCGACGAAGGAGGCCCCGGCGCGCAACAACACTTCCTTGAGCTCGCCGAGCTGGGCATCCTCGATGACCGAGATCTTCTGGTTGAAGTACGAGGTACTGACGGACTCGGACGGAGCAGGCGGCACATCGCGCTTGCCGCGCTCGGAATCGAGGTACGCGAGAACTTTCGTGCGCGTCACCTCGCGCACAGCGGGGTCGACGTCGATCTCCATGACCGGAACCGGGAACCACAGCGCTACCGCCATAGGGGCCGAAGTATATCGACCCGCAGCCGGCGGATCGTGTATACTGCCGGCCAAGCTTTCTGTCACGCGTACTTCCGGTTAGCGTTTCAGTCGTTGTTGGTAAAACGAGCGTCCCACCCCGGGCCGCCCAATAACAAGCTAGAAACAGCATCTGCCTGAACCGGTCGAAGGGTCCTCCCCTTCCCAGGCCGTGCTCAGGAGAAATCCATTACTACGTCGTTTGAATCACTCGGCCTGACGGCCGAGCTATCACGGGCAGTGGCCGATGAAGGCTACGTCACGCCCACCCCAATCCAGGCGCAGGCGATCCCGGTGGTTCTCGCCGGCCGCGACCTGCTCGGCGCCGCGCAGACCGGCACTGGCAAGACCGCCGGGTTCACGCTGCCGCTGCTGCAGCGTCTCGCGCCGAAATCCAGCACCAGCTTTTCGCCCGCGCGCCACCCGGTGCGCTGCCTCATCGTCACCCCCACGCGCGAGCTCGCGCTCCAGGTCGAGGAAAGCGTGCGCACGTACGGCAAGTACCTCAAGCTCAAGTCGACCTGCATCTACGGTGGCGTGGGCATGCAGCCCCAGGTCGACGCCCTGCGCGGCGGCGTCGACGTGGTGGTCGCCACGCCGGGGAGGCTCCTCGACCACGTTCAGCAGAAGACCGTCGACCTGCGTCAGGTCGAGATCCTCGTGCTCGACGAAGCCGACCGCATGCTCGACATGGGGTTCATCCAGGACATCCGCCGCATCCTCGCGCTTCTCCCGGCGAAGCGGCAGAACCTGCTCTTCTCGGCGACTTTCCCGGACGAGATCCGCAAGCTCGCCGGGTCGTTCATGAAGGATCCCGTCACGGTTGAGGTCGCCCGCCGCAACACGCCGGTCGAGCTCATCGGCCAGGTGCAGCACCCGGTGGCGTCCGACCGCAAGCGCGAGCTGCTCGCGCACCTCGTGAAGACGAACGACTGGAAGCAGGTCCTGGTGTTCACCAAGACCAAGCACGGCGCGAACCGCCTCGCCCAGCAGCTCGAGAAAAGCGGCATCGAGGCCGACGCGATCCACGGCAACAAGAGCCAGAACGCACGCGTTCGCGCCCTGACCCGCTTCAAGGACAACGAGCTGCGCGTGCTGGTGGCGACCGACATCGCCGCACGCGGGCTGGACATCGAGGCGCTGCCGCACGTCGTCAATTACGACATGCCGCACGTGGCCGAGGACTATGTGCACCGCATCGGCCGGACCGGCCGGGCCGGCACAGAAGGCGAAGCCGTCTCGCTCGTCAGCCCCGAGGATCGCCCGCTGATGGCGGCGATTGAGCGGCTGATCAACCGCACGGTCGAGAGCCGGGTGATCGAGGGTTTCGAGCCCGGAACCCGCGGCGCGCCGAGCCACGAACAACCCCGCCGGGAACAGCGGCAGCAGCACCGGCCGCAGCAGCAGCAACGCCATGGCCGCGACCAGCAGCAGCCCCGTCGCGGGGATGGTCAGCCGCGAGCTCCTCGCGGCAACGGCGGCCAGCCGCAAGCCCCCCGCGGGAACGGCGGCCAGCCGCAAACCCCTCGCGGCAACGGCGGGCAACCGCAAGCGTCTCGAGGCAACGGCGGCCAGCGGCCGCCGCGGCGCGACCAGGCGCAACGGCGCGGACCCCAGCCGCAGCACCGCTCGGGCCGACGCAACGGCGGTCAGGGGTACATCAGCCCCGAGCTGCAGGCGCAGATCGAAGAAGGCCGCAAGCTCGCGCGCCAGGACGTGCGCGAGGATCCGGTCGAAAACTTCGAGCCCGTCCAGGCGCCTGAGCCGCGGCGAGCGCCCACCGTCACTCACCGGGCGACCCGCGGGATCCGGCGCGTGCTGGGCTCGCTGCTCGGCGGCGGCAACAAGAACGACAACGAGCCGGGCACATAGCTTGCAACGCTCCTTTCGTCGAGCGAAAGGAGGACAGCGTGCAACAACTCAGAAGGATCACCGACCGGGTAGCGAGAACCGGGCAAGCGGCGACCGACCAGGTCGCCGAGCAGCTTGCCGTGATGAGCAAGCACGGCAACAAGGCCGCCAAGTCGGCTTACGGCTACGTGATGAACCACCCGAAGTCCGCCACTGCAGTGGTGCTCGGCACCGCGGTCGCTGCGGGGCTACTGTGGTTCATGCAGCGTAACGGCGGCTACAACGCGGTGCGCAAGCAGGTCCTGGAGCGCGTGCGCGACACCAGTTCACGAGTGCGCGACACGAGCTCGCGTGCCCGCGAGCGCGTCGAGAGCCCCGAATAGTCAGGTCTTCAGGCCGAGCTGCGCGAGGAGGAGCAGGAAGAGCGCGAGGCCGAGGGCGACCGAAACACCCTTCCAGAAGAGCGCCGGATTGCGCTCGACGAGCGGTGTCGGGCGCATCAGCGCCGAGTTCGGATGGCGCAGGTCGTGCACGAACTCGGAAAGCGACTCATAGCGCTCGAGCGGGTCCGGATGCACCGCCTTGCGCAGGGCTGCGTCGATCCATGCGGGGATGTCGCGCTGGTCGTCGCGCCGGTCGCCGACGAGGCTCGCGTATCGCAGCTTGCGCTGCGCAGCGCGCGTACGCACCCGGGCAGCCTCGGCGCCGTATGGAAGCCGCCCGCTCAGCATCTGGTACGCGATCACGCCCAGCGAGTAGAGGTCCGAGCGCTCCGTCCCGGGATCGCCGACGAAATATTCCGGCGCGGTGTACTGCAGCGTCCCGAGGATGCCCGAGCGCTCGAGCGGCGCAGCGAGCTCGCTCACGCCCGCCACCCGCGCCGAGCCGAAGTCGATGATCTTGACCGTCCCGGTGCTGTCGACCATGATGTTCTGCGGCCGGAGGTCCTGGTGCAGCATTTCCATGCGATGGAAGGCCTGCAGGCCGCGCGCGATCTGCTCGACGATGCCGCGTA
>DASYPG010000534.1:0-11180 GCA_036006885.1 Burkholderiales bacterium
GACTTCTATAGCGCCTCGGGCGCGCGCGACCTCATCCTGCACGTGCAGGAGCATCGCTTCACGGTTCCGCAGCTCGCCTCTGCGATCGCCGAGCTCGGCGTCGAGTTCCTCGGCTTCGAGCTGCCAGGAGAGAGGCTTTCCATGTCGCTCGAGGAATGGGACGCCTACGAGACCGCCAACCCTGACACTTTCGCCTCGATGTACCAGTTCTGGATCCGCAAGCCCTGAGGAGAACCTCATGAAGGAATGGAACACCGGCCTGATGGCCCACCTGGGAATGCGCTTCGTGGAGGTCGGCCCCGACAAGGTCGTCGCCGAGCTCGACGTGCGCGGCGAGCTCGCGACCGTCGGCGGCGCGGTGCACGGAGGCACGCTGATGGCGCTCGCCGACACCGTAGGCGCGGCGGGCACCGCGGCGATGGGGCTGCGCACCGCGACGCTCGAGTCGAAGACCAACTTCTTCGCCGCCGCGCTGCAAGGAAGGATCCGCGCCGAGTCGACCGCGCTCCACAAGGGCAAGCGCACCCACGTGTGGCAGACGCGGGTCACCGACGAGAGCGGCAGACTGCTGTCGCTCACCATCCAGACCCAGATGATCCTGTGAACGGCGTGCTCGCCGCGGTGGTTTCGAGCGCGCTCGGCGGCTCGGCCGCGGCGCTCACGCGCTACGCCATCGCCGCCTCCGACCCAGTGACCCTTGCGGCGTTTCGCTTCGGCATCGGCTTCGTGCTGATCCTGCCGCTCGCGCTGGTCTCGCGGGCGCGGTTTCCGCACGGCGTCGACCGGCTCGCGGTGGGCGCGCTGGGCGTGCTGTTCTTCGCGGTGTTCTTCTTCATGTACAACATCGCGATGAGCCTCACCAGCGCCGCGCGCGGCTCGCTCGCGCTGTCGGTGCTGCCGCTCACCACCATGCTCGCCGCGGCGCTCCTCGGCCGCGAAGAGCTCACGCGGCGCAAGACCAGCGGCGTGCTGATCGCCATTGCCGGCGTGGCGCTCGCGCTCTCCGCCGGCCTCGGCGACGCGCCCGCGGGCGCCTGGCGCGGGGACCTGATCATGGCGGGGGCCACGATCTGCATGGCGCTCTACAACGTCTGGTCGCGCCCGCTCATGGCGCGCTCGAGCATGCTCGGCTTCCTCGCCGCCGGCATGGGTAGCGGCGCCGCGGCGAGCGTTCTGCTCGCCTGGGCCTCGGGCGGCCTCGCGGCGACGCGCGGGTTCGCCCCTGCGCAGTGGATCGCCGTGCTCTGCCTAGGCGTCTTCGGCGGCGCCGCCGCGTTCTACCTCTGGGTGTATGCGCTCGAGCGGACCACGCCGACGCGCGTCGCCAACACGATGACGGTCAACCCGATCGCCGCCTCGCTCCTCGCCGCGGTGCTGATCGGCGAGCCGCTCGGCGCGCACCTCGCGTTCGGCGTCGCCGCGGTCGGCGCCGGGATCTGGCTCGCCTCTTCCTCGCCGGCGCCACGCTAGACTATTCGAGCAATGTCCTCGGCGGTCCAAGTCAGCGCCTTCGATCTCCAGGGGCACCGCGGCGCACGCGGCCACGCCCCCGAGAACACGCTGCCCGGATTCGAGCGCGCGCTCGCATTCGGCGTAAACACCTTCGAGCTCGACGTCGGCGTGAGCCGCGACGGCGTGGTGGTCGTCCACCACGACCGCAGACTCAATCCCGACCTCGCGCGAGGACCCGACGGCCGCTGGGTCGCCGCGCCGGCGCCGCTCATCCGGGAGTTGAGCTTCGACGAGCTGCAGCGCTACGACGTCGGCCGCATCCGTCCCGGCTCCGAATACTCGCGCCGCTTTCCGCACCAGCAGCCGATCGACGGCGCCCGCATTCCGGCATTGAGCGAGCTCTTCGAGCGCTACCTGCCCGGGACCGTGCGGTTCAACATCGAGCTGAAGTTGCTGGCCGAGGCGCCCGAAGAGACCCTGTCGCCCGAGCCGTTCGCCCGAGCCGTGGTGGCCGTGGTGCGCAAGGCGGGCATGGAACGGCGCTGTACCCTCCAAAGCTTCGACTGGCGGCCGCTCGCGCTGGTCGAGCGCCAGGCGCCCGAAATCGCCACCGCCTACCTCACCGAGCGGGAGGACTCCGATCCCGCGCAGGTGGCAGCCGCGGGCGCAAGCACCTGGTCCCCGGACTTTCAGGCGCTGACCGCGGCGACAAGCGCTGCCGCGCGCGCGCTCGGGCTCAGGGTGATTCCCTGGACCGTCAATGACCCCGCCGACATCCACCGCATGCTCGGGCTCAGGGTCGACGGCATGATCAGCGACTACCCCGACCGGGTGAAGCAAGCGCTCTAGATTTCGAAAGCAATCACCGTGATGATTCTGCGCACGGTATCCTGAACCCGGATGCCGCCGGTCACGCTCAACCTGATCATCGCCAACGTGGCGGTATTCCTGCTGGAGATGGCCGGCACGGTCTCGCCCGACGGCACGTTCGCGCTATGGCCTCCGGCCTCTGGGCCCTTGGGGTCTAACTTCGAGGCCTGGCAGCTCGTCACCTACAGCTTCCTGCACGGCAACATCCCGCACATCTTCTTCAACATGTTCGCGCTGTACATGTTCGGTTCGGATGTCGAGCGCCTGTTCGGGTCGCGCTTCTTCAGCGCGTACTATTTCGTGAGCGTGCTCGCGGCGGCGATCTGCCACCTCGTGGTCACCACGTGGATGGGCGCGGATCCCGTGCCCACCGTCGGCGCTTCGGGCGGCATCTACGGGGTACTGCTCGCCTACGGCCTGTACTTCCCCCACCGCCGGGTGATGCTGCTCATCCCGCCGATTCCAATGAGCGCGCGCACCCTCGTGGTGGTGTACGCGGTGCTCGAGCTGGTGCTCGGCGTCACCGGCACCGCCGCGGGCGTCGCCCACTTCGCGCACCTGGGCGGGATGCTCGGGGGCTATATCATGATCCGCTACCGCCGAGGCTTCAGGAACTAGACATGGAAAAACCGCGCGTCATCGCCCTGGAAGAGCATTACTACGATCCCGAAGTCGCGAAGCACTTCCAGCAGGGAGGGCCGGAGGCGCGACTGCCGGAGCTGCGCAACCGCCTGTTCGACGTCGGCGAGGGACGCATCCGCGAGATGGACGAGGCCGGCATCGACGTGCAGGTGCTTTCGCACGCGTCGCCGGCGACGCAGCGCATGGACGCCGAGACCGCGGTGCCCCTGGCGCGCAAGGCCAACGATCGCCTGCTCGAGATCATCCGGGCGTCGAACGGGCGGTTCGAGGGCTTCGCCGCGCTGCCCACCGCCGATCCGGCGCGCGCCGCGGACGAACTCGAGCGCGCGGTGACGCGGATGGGATTCAAGGGCGCGATGATCCACGGCCTCGCCAACGGCCAGTGGCTCGACGACAAGCGCTTCTGGCCGATCTTCGAGCGTGCGCAGGCGCTCGACGTGCCGGTGTACATGCATCCGGCGATCCCGCATCCCGCCGTGGCCGAGGTCTATTACAAGGACTACCTCAAGGAATACCCCGCGCTGCTCACCGCGGCCTGGGGCTTCGGCGTCGAGACCGCGACCCAGGCCATCCGCATGGTGCTCTCGGGCATGTTCGACGCCTATCCGCGGCTGAGGATCATCCTGGGGCACCTGGGCGAGGGGCTGCCCTTTTCGCTCTGGCGCATCGACATGGCCCTCGGGCGGCAGGGCAGCCGCGGCTCGTCCTTCCGCGACAGCTTCCGCGAGCACTTCTGGATCACGACCAGCGGCAATTTCTCGACCGCGGCGCTCTTGTGCTCGGTGATGGAGATGGGCACCGACCGGATCCTGTTCTCGGTCGACTACCCCTTCGTGCTCAACCCCCCGGGAATGAAATGGATGCAGGACATCCCGTTCGGCCCGGAGGACCGGGCCAAGATCTACGGCGGCAACGCGCGGCGGCTGCTCAAGCTGTAGCTTTGGGAATATAGTTTGCAAGACAGACGTTTGCAGAACAGCTTGCGAAAGGATACCGCCATGCTCAGAACCCTCCTCGCGGCGCTTGCGGCCTTCGCGCTCGCCCCCGCCGCCGTCGCGCAAACGACGATGTTCTCGCCGGGGACCACGAGCTCCTCTCCGCCGACCACGAACATCTCCCCGGGCGGGAATACGAGTTTCTCGCCGTCGTCCCAGCAGGTGCAGCTGGTGGCGCCGCAGCTGGTTCCCTTCGCCGGCTCGACCGGCAACTTCGAGAGCCTGGTGAGCGGCCTCACCGCCGGGACGACGGTGACGCTCGCCACGGTGGGCGGCGACGGCTCGCTTCAGATCGTGACCTTCACGCCGGTGAACGCGGTCTTGCCGGGCGACGTGGCGCGCCTGCTCGAAACGGCGCGCCAGAACCTGATCTCGCGCGGCGTGGCTGCACCTACCGGCACGCAGATCGCCGCTTCGCTCATGGGGGGGACGATCACCACGGTGTCCGGCAGCAGCGCCCTTACCGGGGTGCTCACGGGAACGAGCAGCTCGCCCACGCCGGTGCTCGTGCGCACCGACCCCGGTACCACCCTGCAGAACGGCGTGGCGAACTCGAACATCTCCCCGGCGCAGCTCGTCGCCGTGCGCAATGCCCTCGCTACCGGAACCGGCGTCACGCTCACAGCAGGCAGCAGCGCGACGACGCCGAACATCGTGTTTTCCCCCACCGGGGTTCGCCTGAGCGATTTCGAGGTGAACCAGGCCCTGCAGCTCGCCGCCACGCTGCTCGCGCAGCAGGGCGTGCTCAATCCGACCGCCGACCAGCTGCGTGTGGCGCTCTTCGGCGGCACGCTCGTCGGAACCAGTGGCACCGGCGTCCAGCTTCAGGGCGTGCTCCAGGGGCCGATTCGCAACACGAGCAACAGCGCGGGCAGCGTCACCAGCACCTCATCGCTCGGCAACACGAGCAATTCGGCAATCGCCGGAACCAGCAGTTCTGCAACCGCCAGCACCAGCAATTCGTCGATCGCCGGCACGAGCAACTCGCCGGTCGTCGGAAGTGTCGGCGCTTCCTCGTCGGGCGGCACGGCGGGGCTCGCGCCGATGGCGCCACGCGGAAACGCCGGGCCGGCGCGGTTCGGCGCCCGGTAGCGCCGCGGGGCGCGGGAGGCTGCGTGGTCCGCGCCCTGCTCCTCTGGCTTTTCTGCGGCTGCGTTTTCGCGCAGGCGTTTCCGGCCAAGCCGCTGCGCATCGTGGTCGGTTTTCCGCCGGGCGGGTCGGGCGACTTCCTCACGCGGCTCATCGCCGATGAGATGGCGAAGGACCTCGGCGTCGCGGTGGTCGCCGACAACCGCCCCGGCGCGGGCGGCAACATCGCCGCGGAGATCGTGGCCAAGGCGCCCGCCGACGGCTACACGCTCGTCAACTCGCCGCACCACGCGATCAACATCGCGCTCTACAAGAGCACGAACTACCAGGAGAAGGATTTCGCCGCGGTGTGCCGGGTGGCCACCGGCGCCACCGTGCTGGTGGTGAACAACAGCCAGCCATTCTCCAACTTGCGCGAGCTGATCGACTATGCACGGCAGAACCCGGGAAAGCTCTTCAACGCCTCCGCCGGCTTCGGCTCCGCGCCGCACCTCGCGGCGGTGTTGTTCGAGTCGGTCGCGGGCGTGAAGCTCACCTCGGTGCAGTACAAGGGCGGCGGGCCCGCCGCGCAGTCGCTCCTCGCCGGCGATACCCAGATGATGTTCGGGACTTCGCCCACGGTGATGGGCTTCATCCGCGCCGGCCGCATGAGGCCGCTCACGATCTCCATGCGCCACGCCTCACCCGCGATTCCCGGCATCCCCGGCGCCGAGGAGGCCGGCCTGCCCGGCTACCATTACACCTTCTGGTTCGGCCTGTATGCGCCGGCCGGCACCCCTGCGCCGGTCCTGCGCCGTCTGCACGAAGCCGCGGCGAAGGGCCTGGCAAAACAGCAGACCCGGGAAAAAATTGCAGCGCAGGGAATGGACGCGACGCCATCGGCCTCGCCCGACGCGTTCGAGGCCGAGCTGCGCGCCGAGGCGCCGCTGTGGCGTGATCTGGTGCGCGATTCGGGAGCGAAAATCGAGTAGGCGCCGGCACGCACGCCCGGCACGTAGTTTGCAAGCAGCGTGATATATGGGCAGCGTCCTCCATCTCCGCCGGGGCCTGCAGCGCACGGAAGGATCCCTCGACGTAGCGACGCAACGACCGGAGAGCCTCCTCCGGCCGGGCCATAACGCCTTCGCCGTCGCGCGCGCCGAAAAGTTCTCGCTGCTGATCGACGCGGAAGTGTACTTCCGCGCGTTCTACCAGGCGGCGCTGCGCGCCAGGCGCTCGATCACGATTCTCGGCTGGGACTTCAACAGCCAGACGCGGCTGCACTTCGACCCGGTGCCGGAGGGTGGGCCCCCGGCGCTTCTCGGCGACTTCCTCAACTATCTGGTGCGGCGCAGGCGCGGCGTGCACGTCAACGTGCTGAACTGGGACTACCCCATGGTGTTCGGCGCGGACCGGGAATTTCCGCCGCTGTACGGGTTCGGCTGGAAACCTTCCCGGCGCGTGCGCCTCAGGTACGACGACACCCATCCCGTGGCGGGTTCGCAGCACCAGAAGATCGTGCTCATCGACGATGCGCTCGCCTTCGTCGGCGGCATCGACCTCACGGTGCGCCGCTGGGACTCGAGCGAGCACGCGCCCGACGACCCGCGGCGTGTCGCCTACGGCAAACCCTACCCGCCGTTCCACGATCTCATGGTCGCGCTCGACGGCGAAGCGGCGCAGGCGCTCGCGCGGATCGCGCGCGAGCGCTGGCGCCTCGCGACCGGACGCACGCTGAAGGCGGTCTCGGTGGACAACGATCCGTGGCCGCCGGCGCTCGACCCGCACCTGCGCGGCGTCGAGGTCGGCATCGCGCGTACCATGCCGCCGCGCGACGACGCGCCGGCCGTGCGCGAGGTGGAGCACCTCTATCTGGACCAGATCGCATCGGCACGGCGCGAGATCTACATCGAGAACCAGTACTTCACTTCTCCGGGCATCGCCGCCGCGCTGGAGAAGCGCCTGGCGGAAGCCGACGGGCCCGAGGTCGTGCTGGTGCTGCGGCTGCTGAGCCACGGCTGGCTCGAGGAGGCGACCATGCACGTGCTGCGCACGCGCCTCATCCAGCGGCTGAAAAAAGCCGACCGCCACGGCCGCTTCCATGTGTACTACCCGCACATCCCCGGCCTTCCCGAGACGAGCTGCCTGGACGTGCACTCCAAGATGATGGCGGTCGACGATCGCCAGCTGCGTGTCGGCTCCTCGAACCTTTGCAAGCGCTCGATGGGCATGGATACCGAGTGCGACGTGCTGATCGAATCGCGCGGCGCAGCCGAGGTCGCGGCGGTGATCCGCGGCCTGCGCGACCGGCTGATCGCCGAGCACCTCGACGTCACGCCCGAGCTCTTCCGCCAGACCTGCGACAAGACCGGCTCGCTGCACGGGGCGATCGCGGCGCTGCGCCGCGACGGACGCACGCTGCGCGAGCTCGACGACGTGAAGGAATGGCCCGAGACCCTCATGAGCATCGCGTCGATGGCCGACCCGGGCGAGCCGATCGCGCTCGACTTCCTGTCGACCGACCGGGTCTCGGCCTCGAACCGCGAGCGGGGCCATCCGGCGTGGGGCCGGCTGGTGCTGTTCGCCGTGTTGATCGCCGCGCTGGCCGCGCTATGGCGCTTTACCCCGCTCGCCGAGCTCGCGAGCGCGGACCGCGTCATCGGCTGGTCGAAGACGTTCGGCGCCACGTGGTGGGCACCGATCGTGGTGGTGCTGGCCTATACCCCGGCCTGCTTCGTCATGTTTCCGCGGCCGCTCATCACGCTGGCCAGCGTGATCGCCTTCGGCCCCTGGTTCGGGTTCCTGTATTCGCTGATCGGCATCGTATCCGCCGCGGTAGTGACGTTCTTCGTCGGCAAGCGCATGCGCCGCGACACGGTGCGGCGCCTGGCAGGACCGAAAATCGGGCGCATGGTCGGCGTCCTGAGGAAGCACGGGCTGCTCGCGATGAGCCTGCTGCGGCTCGTGCCGCTCGCGCCGTTTTTCGTCGTGGGCCTGGTGGCCGGTGCGGTGCGCCTGAAGCTGTGGCATCTCGCCGCCGGAACCGCGGTCGGCATGCTGCCGGGAACGCTCGCGGCGACCCTCTTCGGCGACCAGCTCGAGCGTGCGCTCGATGGCGGCCAGATCAACTGGTGGATCGTGGGCGGCTGCGTGGCATTGCTCGGGGGCGCTGCTTACCTGGTCAAACGCTGGTTTGCCAGGATGGCACGCCGCATGCACCAAGAAGATCCGGCCGCAAGGTGAAGGCAGAAGCGAGCCTTGCCAACTGGCGCTCGCTCGATCAGCAGCTCGGGCCGGATTGCCTGCGCGTCGCGAGCTACAACCTGCACGGCTGCGTGGGCCGCGACGGCGAGCGCGACGCCGAGCGCATCGCCGGGGTCATCGCGCAGCTCGGCTGCGACACGATCGGCTTGCAGGAGGTGTACCACCTCGATCTCCTCGCCGAGCGCACGGGTCTGCAGGCGATCTCCGGTCGGCCCCACGTGTGGCATGGACGGCACGTCGGCAATGCGCTGCTCACGCGCCGCAAGGTGCTCGAGGTGCGCAACCACGACTACACCTGGCCCGGGCACGAGCCCCGCACCGCGCTCGACGTCGACCTCGAGGTGGACGGCGAGACGGTGCGCGTCATCGTCACCCACCTGGGGCTCAAGCCGGCGGAGCGCCGCTTCCAGGTGCGCAAGCTCCTCGACCTGATCAAGGCCACGCCCCTCTACGAGCGCGTGGTGGTGCTGGGCGATATCAACGAATGGCTTCCGCTCAGCCGGCCCCTGCGCTGGCTGAACGCCCTGCTCGGCCACTCTCCGCGCGAGCGCACCTTTCCCTCGCGCTGGCCGCTGTTCGCGCTCGACCGGGTCTGGGTCAGGCCACGCCATGCGCTGCTCGCCTTCGGCGCCCACCGCTCGCCGCTCGCGGTGCAGGCTTCGGACCATCTGCCGGTCAAGGCGATCATCGCCTCGCGGGAGGTGCCGCAGCGCCTCGCAGCAGCCCGCCCGGCTCGCCGGCTGCGCGTCCTGAGCCGCTCGGCTTCCCGTCTGTAAGGCGGCCCCTGACTTACAACCAGGGCGCGCACCCATACAATCCATGCAATCGTGCTCCGCCCTGAGACCGCCCAAACGACCAACTGGCCCGAGATCCTGCAGCAGCCCGTAGGCGGCGACCATTTCGTCCAGGTGTACAGCGAGGAGGCTTTTCTGTACGACGCCGTCGGCGAGTACACGGGCACGGGCCTGCGCCGCGGCGAGGGTGTGATCATCATCGCGACGCCTTCGCACGGCGCTGCGTTCATCGGGCGGCTCGAGAGCGACGGCGTCGCGGCGCGCGAGGCGGTGACGCGCGGGCAGCTCGCGATGCTCGATGCCGACGAGACCCTTGCCCGGTTCAGCGCCGGTGGCATGCCCGACTGGCAGAGTTTCCGTGAGCTGATCGGCGGCGTGATCGCGAAGATGCGCCTGGACTACCCGACCGTGCGCGCCTACGGCGAGATGGTCGACGTGCTGTGGCAGCGCGGCGAGCACGATGCGGCCATCCGGCTCGAGGAGTTCTGGAACGACCTCGCCAAACTGCAGACGTTCTCACTTTTTTGCGCCTACCGCATGGACAACCTCGATGCGGCGGCCTACCGCGGTCCGCTCGAATGCGTCTGCAAGGTGCACACGCATCTCATCCCGGCGCGCGACTACGAACGCTTCAACCAAATCGTCATGGAGGCGAGCAAGGAAGTGTTGGATGCGCCGCTCGCTGACATGCTGAGCTCGCTCGCCCAGCGCCACCGCCAGCCCACGGCCATGCCGCAGGGTCAGGCCACCCTACTCTGGCTTCAGCGCAACATGCCGCGCACCGCGGAAAAGGTGCTGGCCGAGTTGCGCTCCCGCAACGGCGCCGACTCCACCTAGTCCGGCTTCTTGGTCGCGCCGGCGCTAGCCGCTCCGGGTCGATGTGCGGTTTTCTTGCGCACCGGCCGCGGCTTGCCGATCGAATCGTATTCGGCAAAGGAGAGCTTGCCGTCATGGTTGCGGTCGGCGCGATCGAACCCCACGGTCACCGCCTCGTTCCCGGCTGCCTCGGCCTTGGATACGAAGCCGTCGCCGTCGATGTCGAGGCGGCGGAACGTCGCCTCCTTCTCGGACGAAGCGGGCGACCTCGCGGTGGCCCCGCCGCTCGCGGGCGCCGCGGCGGGCACGGTGCGAAGCTGGGCTTGGCTCTGCCTGACGTTCGTGGTGTCGGCGTGCGCGCTGGCGGCGAGCAGCAGGGACAGGGCGACGACGGTGCGGCAGGCCATGCTTTGGGCTCCTTCTCCCCGTGGGCTTGCAGTTAGCGTGCCCGAACATCTGGTTACACATTTGGACAGACGCGGCGGCCCAGCAGCGCGTTAATTGGGAACATGAAGCGCGCCATGAACCGCTGGATCGCACTGGTACTCCTCGCCGTCCTGGCCGTCTGGCAGCTGCCGGCGCAGGCGCAGCCGCAGCCGCGCGTGTACAACCAAGCCGAGCTCGATGCGCTGCTCGCGCCGGTCGCGCTCTATCCCGACGCGGTGCTCTCGAACATCCTGGTCGCCTCCGCGTACCCCGACGACCTGGGCCAGGCCGCCGCGTGGTCGCGGGCGAATCCCCAACTTGCCGGGGAGACTGCGCTGCAGGCGGCGGAGCCGATGCCGTGGCACCCGAGCGTCAAGTCGCTGGTGGCCTTCCCCGACCTGCTCGCGCGAATGAACGACAGCCCGCAGTGGATCGCGGACCTCGGCGCCGCTTTTCGCGAGCAGGAGCCGTACGTGATGGACACAGTGCAGCGACTGCGCAGCCGCGCACAGGCGAACGGGTCGCTGCAGTCGAACGACCAATACACGGTCGATCAGCAGGGATCGAGCATCGCGGTCTACCCGGCGCAGCCGCAGGTCGTCTACGTGCCGTACTACGATCCGTACGTCGTCTACGGGACGTGGTGGTGGCCGGCGTATCGACCGGTGTTCTGGCGCCCGTGGCATCTGCGCCCCGCGGTGTTCTTCACGAGGAACGTGTTCGTACGCTCGGTGGACTGGCGCCAGCGGCAAATCGTGCGCCCGACCTTCCAAGGCCAGGCCCACCAAGTCGCGCGCAACATCCAGCCGCAGCCGGTAATCCAGAGCCATCCGCAGGCGCAACCCTATATCCA
>DASYPG010000535.1:0-1914 GCA_036006885.1 Burkholderiales bacterium
TGGAAGCGAGCCGGGCACCCTCGGCCAGCGCCTCGAGTTTCGCCCACATGATGGTGGGGTGAACGCGCCGGTGGAACGGGCCCTGCGCGAAGCCGCAGTCGGTGCTCGCCATGACCCGGTCCCGCCCCACCAGCTTCGCCAGGCGCACGATGCGCTGCGCTATGAGCTCGGGATGCTCGACCACGTTGGTGGCGTGGCTGATCATTCCGGGCGCGATTACCTTGCCCTCGGGGAGTTTGACGCTCTCCCACACGCGCCATTCGTGCTCGTGACGCGGGTTCGCGCCCTCGATCAGGTAGGTGCCCGCCTTGACTTTGAGCACGAGGTCGACGATGCCCTTGAGCGGCACGTCGGTCACGTGCGGGCCGGGCCAGCTTCCCCAGCAGACGTGATAGCGCACCCGCTCCTCGGGGATGCCGACCAGCGCGTGGTTGATCGCCTCCACGTTCAGCGCCACCCAGTTGCGATAGTCGGCGAAGCTCGCCGGCGGCACCATGCGGTCGTAGGTGACCGCGAGGCGCGCGTCGTCCAGCTGCAGCTCGAGGCCGGCGTCGATGATCGCGCGGTATTCCACGCGCATCGCGTCGGCGATCGCGTGGAGCAGCTCCTCGTCGGACTTGTAGTACTCGTTCCTGCGGTCCGGGATCACGCTCGTGGGCGAGGCGACCGGCAGGAACCCGTGCCGCGCGCCAGCCTGACCCAAAGCTGACTTGAAATTGTCGATGTCGCGCCGCAGCTCCGCCTGGCCGGTGTACGAAATCGGTCCAACGCAAACCGCTACCCCGGCGCTCGCGCCGACCGCCGCCGGCGGGCCTTCAGCGGCGTCCAGCTCGCGGTAGAACTCCGCGAAGCGGGCGCGGTCGGCGCCGCGGTTGAAGCCGTGCTCCTCACCCCGCGTACTCCGGCGCTCGAAGCCCGCGAGGCGCTGCAGGGCGTATTGTGACCAGCTGATGGATTTGCCAAACTCGCCGTCGCTGGGCACGTCGATGCCGGCTTCGACCTGGCGCCGTACCACCGCCTCGACGCTCGCGCGCAGGCATTTGGCGTAAGCTTGCTCGTCGTAGGGCTGCCCGGCCTGCTTCGGACGGATAAACTGCAGCAGGTCGGAGGGCCGGATCAGGCTGCCGACGTGGGTGGTGCGGACGCGGGTCATGGAATGCGGAGCGATCATTTGGCGCGGAACTGTAGCAGCGAAACGGGGTCGACTGGATAGAAGTGCGTAAAGCCACCCTTTATAGCCGCTCGAGCCGGCCCGCGAGCACGAGCGCGCCGAGCGAGGCGCCCGCCGCACCCATGGCAAGTCCCAAAAAGCCGTCGCGCGTGCGCGACTTCGTGTCTCGGCGGAGCGGTCCGATCGGTTTCGTGGCCGGCGTCGCCGTGACCGCAGCGCTTGTCCTGCTTTACGCGACAAACGCGCCGGCGCCGCGCGAGCTCACCCAGCACGACATCGACGCGGCGGTGATGCGCACGCTGGAGAACAACACCCTGCCCTCGCGCATGGCCAAGGCATTCGACGTCATCCGGCCCGCGGTGGTGCGCGTAAAAGGGATGGGCATCGATGAGAACGGCGACGAGGTCGAGCGCAGCGTCGGCACCGGCGTGGTGATCGTCGACACCGGCGTCATCCTCACCAACCTGCACGTGGTCGCGAACGCCACCAAGCTCCAGCTCGTCTTCTTCGACGGGCTGGAGGCCGAGGGCACCGTGGTCGGACTGCACCCCGAGCAAGACCTCGCGGTGCTGCAGGCGAAGACGATTCCGGACGACCTTACCGCGGCGACCATGCGCTCCACCAAGGACCTCGCGCTCGGCGACGACGTGATGGCGGTGGGCTTTCCCTTCGGTATCGGACCCTCGGTGTCCGCCGGCGTCGTGTCGGGCCTGCGCCGCGAGTACCGCTCGCCCGAGGGGAAG
>DASYPG010000536.1:0-5126 GCA_036006885.1 Burkholderiales bacterium
CCGCGGGTGCGCTGCGGGCCGGCGCGGCGGGTTGCCGGAAGGCGAGGGCGAGCGGAAGTGAAACGAGCGCCAGCGCGGCCAGCGCCAGCGCCGCGTTGACCCACCCGGCGAGCGAGATCGCCACCTGCGTGGCAGGCGCGAGCACCAGCTGCCCGAGGGGCCCGCCGGCGCCGATCAGCCCTGCGATCATGCCGCGCCGCTCGGCCGGCACGCGCTGGCTCACGGTGCCGATGAGGAGCGACGGGCTGCCGACCGTGGCTGCGACCCCGCCCAGGGCGAACACCGCGACGAGCATTGCGGCGCCGTGGGCGAACGGCAGCACCGCACCGGCGGCGGCCGCGAGCAGCGTGCCGGCCAGGATTACCCGGGCAGCCCCAATGCGCTCCGCAAGCATCCCGGCGAACGGCTGCGCGACGCCCCAGGTGAGCTGGCTGACCGCGATGGCGAAGCTGATCGTTGCGACGCCCAGGCCGGTCGCCGAGTTGAGCGGCGACAGGAACAGGCCGAAGACCGAGCGCGTTCCCATGGTGACGGCGAGCAGCGCCACGGCGGCCGCGGTGACCGCGAGGGCCCCGCCGGCGCCGAATCGGCTGCGCGGCTGCAGCTTGTCCATGGCCAGCATCGTAGGAACTGCGCGTATCGAACGAATTGCGGCCGGCGCACGCCGTGTGCCCGGAATGTTTCCGGCCGGTAGCCGCCCCCAACGGGTTATCATCACCGTGCGTCGCGGACCGGTCGGAACAATCAGGCATCGCTACGGAAACGGGGTGGATACACGCGTGGGGTAGTCTGTCCGCGGACTGCACCTTCATTCGATCGCATCAAACGAGGAGGCAACAACGATGAGCACGGAAACCGACAAGCAGGTCCAGAACGGAGTCAACGTCGATGCGCTGCTTGGCGCGCGCGAAGCGCTGAGCAAGGCGCCCGAGGCCGCCAAGTTCAATTGGCGCGCGAGCTGCAAGTGGATGACTGGAACGCACAGCCAGACGAGCGTCAAAGGTTTCTATGGCCTTGGGCAGCAGCAGAGCCACAAGTCCGAGTTCACCTTCGACACCGACCATCCCGAGATCTTCGCCTCGGAGGACAAGGGCGCAACGCCGGTCGAGATGGTGATGGCCGGGCTCGCCGGCTGCCTGACCGCCGGGGTCGCCTCGATCGCGCAACTGCGCAAGATTCAACTGCGCTCGGTCACCGCCACGCTCGAGGGCGCGATGGACATCCAGGGCATCCTCGGCATCGATGCCGACGTGCGCAACGGCTTCAACGATATCAAGGTGAATTTCGACATCGACGCCGATGCTTCCAAGGAGGACCTCGAGGCGCTCGTCGCCCAGTCGCAGAAGCGCTCGGCGGTGTTCGACGTCATCGCCAATCCGACCAACGTTTCGGTGTCGGTCAACAAGCGAGCGTAAGCTGAGAACCGCAGCGCTCGTCGTCGGCGCCGGGCACGCCGGCCTCGCCATGAGCCGCTGCCTCACCGAGCGCTCGATCGACCACGTGGTCCTCGAGCGCGGTGAGGTAGCGAACTCCTGGCGGACCGAGCGGTGGGATTCGCTGCGCCTGCTCACGCCGAACTGGCAGAGCCGGCTGCCCGGCTACCGCTACAAGGGAGACGATCCCGACGGGTATCGCACGATGCCGGAGACGGTCGCCTTCCTCGATCGGTATGCGCAGCTGATCTCCGCCCCGGTGCAGACGCATACGACCGTGACCCGCGTCCGCCGCACGGAAATGGGCTACGCGGTCGCGACCGACCGCGGCGAGTGGCACAGCCGGACGCTAGTGCTGGCGAGCGGCGCCTGCAACGTCCCGAGCGTTCCGGCCGTGGCCCAGGCGCTGCCGCCCGGGATCGCGGCGTTCACGCCGATGCAGTACCGCAATCCGGGTCAGCTCGAGGAGGGCGGCGTGCTCGTGGTCGGCGCCTCGGCCACGGGCGTGCAGCTCGCCGACGAGATCCAGCGTTCCGGGCGCGAGGTCACCCTTGCCGTGGGCGAGCACATCCGCATGCCGCGTCGTTACCGCGGCCGCGACATCCTGTGGTGGATGGACGTCGCCGGCGTTCAGGACCAGCGCTACCAGGAGGTCGACGACCTCACGCGCGCGCGCAACGTGCCGTCGCTGCAGCTTGCCGGCTACCCCGACTGCCGCGATGTCGACCTCAACTCGCTCACCGCGCTCGGGGTCAAGCTGGTCGGGCGCCTCGCCGGCATCCGCGATGGCGTGGCGCAGTTTTCGGGCTCGCTCACCAACGTGGCGGCGCTGTCCGACCTCAAGATGAACCGGCTGCTCGGCCTGATCGACGAATGGGCAGCGCGCAACGAAGTGCTCGGGGGTGTTGAGCCGCCGCATCGCTTCGAGCGTACCCGCATCCCGCAGTCGCCGCCGCTCACGCTCGACCTCAAGCGCGCCGGCATCCGCAGCGTGATCTGGGCGACCGGCTTCCGGCCCGACTATTCCTGGCTCGATGTTCCGGTGCTCGACCGCAAGGGCCGCATCCGCCACGACGGCGGCGTGGTCGATTCTCCGGGGATGTACCTGATGGGCATGCAATTCCTGCGGCGGCGCAAGTCGGCGCTGATCGACGGCGCTGCCGACGACGCGCGCGAGCTCAGCGCGCATCTCGCTTCCTATCTCGACGGCAGCGAGTTGCAGCTCGCGCACCAGCGCAGCGCGGCCGCCGACTCGCTCGCGTCTTTGGGCTTCTAGCGGGCGATTTCCGCCTCTTCCTCCTGCTGCAGGGCGAAGATCGAGGTGTAGCCTTTCGACCAGTCCGGCGGGATGAGGCACGGACGCGGATCATGGTGAGCGAACTGCGCGCGCCTGCCACGGAGCATGTGCTGGTCGTGCTTCGGCTTAATCGGATTCACGGTGTAGGGGAACGCGTCGGCTGAGGTCATCGCGTTGAGCAGCAACGGCCGGCCGAGGTCCGAGTCGTTCTTGGCCGAGTAGTGCAGCGTGCGGCAGTTGTGGATCGTCAGCGAGCCCGCGGCGCCAGGCAGGTAGACCATCTTCGATAGGTCGAGCTTCGCGACATCGGCGTCCGACAGGCACCCGGTCCAGGCGCCTTCGGCGTTGTATTGCGAAAGCATCGGCTCGATCGCGTGGCTTCCCGGCAGGCAGGCGAGCGGACCCTGCTCCATGCCGCAGTCGTAGAGGTAGGTGCCGACCGTGAGCGGCGAATAATTGGTGTGCGGGTAGAAGCTGATGTCGTAGTGCCACTTCACTTCCTCGCCGCCGTTCGCCCACTTGAAGTTCAGCTTGGAGTGGTGGAACTTTACGTCGGGACCGACCACGTCCGCGACGATGTCGGCCATCACCGAGTTCAGGCAGTAATCCCAGAACGCCGGGTGCTGCTCGACCGGGTTCGACACGCGGCGCAGGCGCGGCGCCTCGGGACGGTGAGCGGGCTCGAGATCGAACACCGCGTCGGACTTCGTCACCTTGCGGCTGCGCTCGACGAGCTCGTCGGTTGCGGCACGCAGCTTCGCGATCCAATGCTCGCCGATCGCGCGCTCCACGAGGAGGAACCCGTCGTTGAAATAGCACTCGCGCTGCGCCTGCGTGAGGATCTTCGGCTTGATGGCGAGAACCTGTTCCGGTGTCATGGCAAGGCTCCTTGGCGAATACCCTCCATCATAAGCTTGGCCAGGCAAGCGGTATGCCTTCGTTCTGCAGGCGGCGCTGGAACCGATGAAGCGCCGCACCATCCTCCCGCACTGCGGCAGGCGGCATGCGCTCACCGAGGGCGAATGCCGCGAGCATTCCGGCGGCCTCGCCGACATTCCACTCGACCGGGTGCAGGCGATAGCAGCCGTTGGTGATATGCGTCGTGCCGATGTTCTTCGCGCCGGCGATGAGATTGACGACGCGCGCCGGCAGCAGGGCGCCGAGGGGGATCTGGAACGGCCGGGTGCGGCAGCTAGCGCCGACGTCGTCGGGCCCGGAGCGGTGGATGTCGATCGGGTACCAGCCGACCCCGACAGAATCGGCGTACTGCGCGGCGTGCGGCCCTTCCTGGTAATGCGCGGACACTTCCTGCTCGACGATGGTCTTCCTCGCCTTGATGCGCCGCGCTTCGCGGATGTAGGGGTGCTTCGAAAGTCCGTCCGCAGTGTCCATCACATCGGTGCGCAGCAGCAAATCAGGCGCCGCCTGTTCGGTCTGCAGCCAGTGGAGAAAGCCGAGGCTGACCCGCTTCGCGTCCTGCAGCGCGCGCGCGGCCTCGAGCGCTGGGCAATCGAGGAGGCTGCGGTCGCGGTAGTCGTTGCCCGGCCAGTTGAACATCGTCAGGTCGTTGGACGAAAAGCTCTTGCCATGGACGAGGCGGCGGTAGGTCCATAGCCCGCCCTTGGTGCCGGGCAGCGTGTCATACAGGCTGTACTGGAGCCAGCCGCTGGTTTCGCCGTAGATCTCGCCGCCGTGCACTTCGATGCGCAGGCTATAGGGCTGAGACAAACTGTAGTGCTCGTACTTTTCGGGTCGCGCGATGACGTGGCGTTCGCCGTCGCCACGGCGCTCGCAGGCGAACGTGTAGGTGAAGCTCTGCACGCAGTGCGGCTTCGCTTCCACGGGCTGCGCCTGGGGCTCGCCGGTCTGGCCGACCGTCTCCGCGCCGACCACGTATTCCGCTCCACAGAGCGGGAGCAGGTCGCCGAGCTCGGTCGCATCGATGACCAGCCGCGGCTGGAAACGGACAGAGCCATTGTCCTCGAGTCCCAGCGCGACGACCTCAGAGACGCGCTCGCCCTCGACGGTGGCAGCCACTGTTTTCGTTCGCCTCAGGACGGTCAGCCGCCCGGACGCGACGTATGGCTGCAGCATGCTCTCGATGGCGCGCACCGCGACTCGCGGCTCGAACGCGAGGCGCGTGACCCAGCAATTGCCGGGATTCAATTCGCCGTAGTGCTGTCGGATCGCATTGCGCAGCTCGTAGTAGCTGCGCGTGCCGCCGAAAGACTCGATGTGCTCGTGCTCGTCGAGCGCCGACACCCCTTGCGAAGTCATCTGGCCGCCGAGCCAGTCGGTTTCCTCGAGCAGCACCACGCGGCGCCCGTTTCGCGCCGCGGCGAGCGCCGCGGCGACCCCGCCCGTGCCGCCTCCCGCGATCAGGATCTCGCAGGGCT
>DASYPG010000537.1:0-16940 GCA_036006885.1 Burkholderiales bacterium
GTGCTGGTGAACAACAAGAAGATGCACGACTACATGACCAACGAGAAGCTCGACCGCCTCATTGAGGAACTGAAGTAATGCTTGACTACGGGCCCGACGCGATCTTGATGGCCGGCCTGGACGGCGCCAACTGGCGCCTCAAGGACTACGAGGCGCGCGACGGCTATGGCGCTTTGAGAAAAATATTGACCGGCAAGATCGCGCCCGATCAGATTATCGCGGATCTGAAAAAATCGGCGCTGCGCGGCCGCGGCGGCGCGGGCTTTCCGACCGGGCTCAAGTGGTCGTTCATGCCGAAGAACTACATCGGCCCGAAGTACGTGGTGTGCAACTCCGACGAGGGCGAGCCCGGCACCTGCAAGGACCGCGACCTCCTGCGCTACAACCCGCACGCCTGCATCGAGGGCATGATCATCGCCGGCTACGCGATGGGCGCGACCGCGGGCTACAACTACATCCACGGCGAGGTATGGCAGGTCTACGAGCTGTACGAGCAGGCGCTCGCCGAGGCCTACGCTGCGGGCTACATCGGAAGGAACATCCTCGGCTCGGAGTTCAGCTTCGAGATGTACGCGCACCCGGGCTACGGCGCCTATATCTGCGGCGAGGAGACCGCGCTCCTCGAATCGCTCGAGGGCAAGAAGGGCATGCCGCGATTCAAGCCGCCGTTCCCGGCGAGCTACGGCCTCTACGGGCGGCCCACCACCATCAACAACACCGAGACCTTCGCCGCGGTGCCCTGGATCGTGAGGCATGGAGGCGACGCCTTCCTCGCGCTCGGCCGGCCCAACAACGGCGGCACCAAGCTCTTCTCCGTGACCGGCCACGTCAATCGCCCCGGCAACTACGAGGTGAAACTCGGCACGCCGTTCGCGAAGCTGCTGGAGATGGCCGGCGGTGTCTACAAGGGAAACAAGCTGAAGGCCGTCATCCCGGGCGGCTCCTCCATGCCGGTGCTGCCCGCCGACATCATGATGAAGACCGACATGGACTACGACTCGATCGCCAAGGCGGGCTCGATGCTCGGCTCCGGCGCGGTGATCGTGATGGACGAGCGCACGTGCATGGTGCGCGCGCTCGAGCGGCTGTCGTACTTCTACTTCGAGGAGTCCTGCGGCCAGTGCACGCCCTGCCGCGAGGGCACGGGCTGGCTCTACCGGGTCGTGCACCGCATCGAGGAAGGTCTCGGCCGCATGGAGGATCTCGCGCTGCTCGACAACGTCTCCGACAACATCGCCGGCCGCACCATCTGCGCACTCGGCGACGCCGCGGCGCTGCCGGTGAAGAGCTTCATCAAGCACTTTCGCGACGAGTTCGTCCACCATATCGAGCACAAGAGATGTCTGGTTGAGAAAGACATAGAACCAAAATGGGGACGGGCACGGGTTGACGTGCCGCACGAGCCGCACGCCGGCGACCCCGCGATCAAGATGAAGGCCGCCTGATGCCGAAGCTCACGGTCGACGCAAAAGAGATCGAGGTCGCCGCCGGCGCCACGGTGATGGACGCGGCGAACCGCCTCGGCATCTACGTGCCGCACTTCTGCTACCACCGCAAGCTCACCATCGCGGCGAACTGCCGCATGTGCCTGGTCGAGGTGGAGAAGGCGCCCAAGCCGATGCCGGCCTGCGCCACGCCGGCCACCGAGGGGATGAAGGTCTGGACCCACTCGGTCAACGCGAAGAAGGCGCAGAACGGGGTGATGGAGTTCCTGCTCATCAACCACCCGCTCGACTGCCCGATCTGCGACCAGGGCGGCGAATGCCAGCTGCAGGATCTCGCGGTGGGCTACGGCCACAGCAACTCGCGCTACCAGGAAGAGAAAAGAGTCGTCTCGAGGAAAGAATTGGGCCCGCTGGTCGCTGCCGAGGAGATGAGCCGCTGCATCCAGTGCACGCGCTGCGTGCGCTTCGGCCAGGAGATCGCCGGCGTCATGGAGCTCGGCCTCGCCGGCCGCGGCGAGAACGCCGAGATCGTGTCGTTCGTGGGGAAGGCGGTCGAGTCCGAGCTCTCCGGCAACATGATCGATCTCTGCCCGGTGGGCGCGCTCACCTCGGAGCCTTTCCGCTACAGCGCGCGCACCTGGGAACTTTCGCGGCGCAAGTCGGTCTCGCCCCACGACAGCCTCGGCTCCAACCTCGTGGTGCAGGTGAAGCAGAACCGAGTCATGCGCGTGCTGCCGCTCGAGAACGAGGCCATCAACGAGTGCTGGCTGTCGGACAGGGACCGCTTCTCCTACGAGGGGCTCAACTCGCCCGACCGCCTGCAGCGCCCCATGGTGAAGCGTTCCGGCCAATGGCACGAAGTCGACTGGGAGCAGGCGTTCGAAGCCGTGGTACGGGGCCTGAAGGGGCGCGACTTCGGCGTGCTCGCCTCGCCGCACGCGACGCTCGAGGAGCTCTACCTCGCCGCGAAGCTCGGCCCGGCGGATTTCCGCCTGAGGCACTCGGACTTCTCCGCCGACAGCGCGCGCGAGGGCATCCCGTGGCTCGGCATGCCGATCGCCGAGCTCGGCGCGCTGGACCGGGTGCTCGTCGTCGGCTCGTTCCTGCGCGAGGAGGCGCCGCTCATCGCGCACCGCCTGCGCCAGGCGGCAAAGCGCGGCGCGCAGATCCACATGCTGCACTCTGTCGACGACGACTGGCTGATGCCCGTCGCGTCGAAGACCGTGGTGCCTCCCTCGGGAATCGTGGCTGCGATTTCTTCCTTCAGGGATGCACTTGCGGCCGGGAAGAACGCAGCGGTCCTGATCGGCAACTTCGCCCAGCAGCACCCGCAGGCGGGCGCGATCCACGCCGCGGCGCAAGCGCTCGCCGACGCCGCGGGGGCGAAGCTCGGGTTCATCGGCGAGGCGGCCAACTCGGTCGGCGGCTACCTCGCCGGCCTGCCGACCGCGACGCTGCCCGAGATCGCGCGCAAGGACGCGCTCGTGCTGCTCAACGTCGAGCCGCGGCTCGACCTCGCCGACCCACGGGCGCTCGCCGGCGCGCGCTTCGTGGTGATGCTCACGCCTTGGAAGCCCGCGCACGACGCTGCCGACGTGCTGCTTCCGATCGCGCCCTTCACCGAGACCTCGGGTACCTTTGTCAACATCGAGGGTCGGGCGCAGCGCTTTTACGCCACGGTGAACCCGCTCGGCGACGCGCGGCCGGGCTGGAAAGTGCTGCGCGTGCTCGGCAGCCTTCTCGGCCTCGCGGGCTTCGACCTCGACACCATCGACCAGGTGCGCGCCGCCTGCCCGGGGGCGGGCGACATCGCTTCGCGCCTTTCCAACAGGGTGCGGACGGTGACTGCGCCGTCCCCGCTTTCTATTTCAGGAATTCAACGTATCGCCGACGTGCCGGCCTACTTCGCCGATCCGCTGGTGCGCCGCTCGCCGCCGCTCCAGAAGACCAAGCAGGCGCGCGCGCCCACGGCGCGGATGAACGCACGCACGATGCAAACCCTCGGCCTCTCCGCCGGTCATCTGGTCCTCGCGAACGGCGCCAGGATCGGCGCGTCGCTGGACGCGGGCGTTCCCGACGGCTGCGTGCGCATCGCCGCCGCGCACCCGTCGACCGCGGCGGTCGGGTCGATGTTCGGCGCGGTGAAACTCGAGAAGGTGGACGTGGAAAGGGCGGCCTAGGTGGAGTGGCTGCAGAGCCAATCGAACGCCTGGTTCGGCGCGACCTGGGGCCCGGTGCTTTGGATGACCGGCTCCAGCCTGGTCTTCATCGTCGCGATCGTGCTGCCGCTGCTCCTCGGCGTGGCCTACCTCACGCTGTGGGAGCGCAAGTTCATCGGCTGGATCCAGATCCGCATCGGGCCCAACCGCGTCGGCCCGCTCGGGCTGCTGCAGCCGATCGCCGACGTGCTGAAGCTGCTGGTGAAGGAGATCATCGTTCCCACCAACGCGAACAAGGGGCTCTTTATCCTCGCGCCGGTGCTGATGATCGCCCCGGCGCTCGCGGCCTGGGCGGTGATCCCGTGGTCGCCGACGCTGGTGCTCTCGGACATCAACGCGGGGCTGCTCTACATCATGGCGCTCTCGTCCATGGGGGTCTACGGCGTGATCGTCGCCGGCTGGGCCTCGAACTCGAAGTACGCCTTCCTCGGCGCCATGCGCTCGGCGGCGCAGATGGTGTCCTACGAGCTCGCGATGGGCTTCGCGCTGGTAGTGGTGCTGATGGTCTCGGGCAGCCTCAACCTGTCCGACATCGTCGAAGCGCAGGGCAAGGGCTGGTTCGCCTCCAAGGGCCTCACCTTCCTTTCCTGGAACTGGCTGCCGCTCCTGCCGATGCTGGTGGTCTATTTCGTGAGCGGCATCGCCGAAACCAACCGCGCGCCTTTCGACGTGGTCGAGGGCGAATCGGAGATCGTCGCCGGCCACATGATCGAGTACTCGGGCATGAGCTTCGCGATGTTCTTCCTCGCCGAGTACGTCAACATGTACCTCATCAGCGCGCTCACCGCGGTGATGTTCTTCGGCGGCTGGCAGGCGCCTTTCGAGAGCACCTGGACCGGCGCCGTGCCGCCGTTCCTGTGGCTCCTGGTGAAGATCTTCTTCATCGTCTCGCTGTTCCTGTGGATCCGCGCCACCTTCCCGCGCTACCGCTACGACCAGATCATGCGCCTGGGCTGGAAGGTGTTCATCCCGCTCACCATCGTCTGGATCGTGGTGATCGGCGTGTGGATGCAGACGCCCTGGAGCCTGTGGCGATGAGCCGCGTCTTCGAATTCTTCAGGAGCTTCCTGCTGCTCGAGCTGCTGCGCGGCATGCTGCTCACCGGTCGGCACCTGTTCGCCCGCAAGATCACGGTGCAGTTCCCGGAGGAGAAGACGCCGCAGAGCCCGCGCTTCCGCGGCCTGCACGCGCTGCGCCGCTACCCGAACGGCGAGGAGCGCTGCATCGCCTGCAAGCTGTGCGAGGCCGTCTGTCCGGCGCTGGCCATTCATATCGAATCGGAACAAAGACAGGATGGGACCCGCCGCACCACGCGCTACGACATCGACCTGGTGAAGTGCATCTTCTGCGGCTTCTGCGAGGAGGCCTGCCCGGTCGACGCGATCGTCGAGACGCGCGTGCTGGAGTACCACGGGGAGAACCGGGGAGAGCTGTACTACACCAAGCCCATGCTGCTTGCGGTGGGCGACCGCTACGAGGAAGAGATCGCCCGCGACCGCGAAGCCGATTCGCGCTATCGCTGAGGCACAACAAGAATGTTCGAAGCCGCAGTGTTCTACGCCTTCGGGGCCGTGCTGCTCGCCTCGGGCCTCGCGGTCGTCACCGCGCGCAACCCGGTGCACGGGGTGCTGTTCCTGGTGCTCGCGTTCTTCACCGCCTCGGCGCTGTGGCTGCTGCTCAACGCCGAGTTTCTCGCCATCGCGCTGGTGGTGGTCTACGTCGGCGCCGTCATGGTGCTGTTCCTGTTCGTCGTGATGATGCTGGACATCAACCTGGAGCGGGTGCGCGAGGGCTTCTGGCGCAACCTGCCGCTCGCGCTCGTGGTCGGCGGGGTGATGGTGTGGGAGATGATCACCATCCTCGCTTTCCGCTACTTCGGCGTGGAGCCCAGGCAGGTGCCCGCCGACTACAGCAACACCCGCGAGCTCGGCCGCGTGCTCTACACCGACTACGCCCTGGCGTTCGAGGTCGCGGCGGTGATCCTGCTGGTGGCGATCGTCGCGGCGATCGCGCTCACGCTGCGCCGGCGCAAGGACAGCCGCCGCCAGGATCCCTCGCTGCAGGTGAAGGCGCGCCGCGCGGAGCGGGTGCGCCTCGTCTCGATGCCGGCGGAGAAGGAGTGATGAGCCTCTCCCTCAACCATTATCTGGTGCTGGGCGCGGTCCTGTTCGCGATCAGCGTGGTGGGCATCTTCCTAAACCGGCGCAACATCATCGTGCTCCTGATGGCGATCGAGCTGATGCTGCTCGCGGTGAACCTCAACTTCATCGCCTTCTCCCACTACCTGGGCGACCTCGGCGGGCAGGTGTTCGTGTTCTTCATCCTCACGGTCGCGGCGGCCGAGTCGGCCATCGGCCTCGCCATCCTGGTGGTTCTGTTCCGCAACCTGAACAGCATCGACGTCGAAGACCTGGATTCGCTCAAGGGATAACAAGAGAGGCTATGAAAGCGCTCTACATTGTCATCGCGTTCGCGCCCTTGGCGGGGGCAGTGATCGCCGGCCTGTTCGGCAAGGCGATCGGCCGCGCCGGGGCGCACTGGGCGACGATCCTCTCGGTCGCGGTCTCCCTGGTCGGGTCGTGCGTGGTGTTCGCCGACGTGCTCGACGGCAACACGTTCAACGGCAACCTCTACACCTGGCTGACCATAGGAGGAGAGGCAGGCTCCACCGCGCTCTCCATCGGCTTCCAGATCGACCGCCTGTCGGCGCTCATGATGGTGGTGGTGACCTTCGTCTCGCTGATGGTGCACATCTACACCATCGGCTACATGGCCGACGATCCCGGCTACCAGCGCTTCTTCGCCTACATCTCGCTCTTCACCTTCTCGATGCTGATGCTGGTGATGGCGAACAACTTCCTGCAGCTGTTCTTCGGCTGGGAGGCGGTGGGCCTGGTGTCCTACCTCCTGATCGGTTTCTGGTACACGCGCGAGAGCGCGATCTACGCCAACCTGAAGGCGTTCCTGGTGAACCGGGTGGGCGACTTCGGCTTCATCCTCGGCATCGCCCTGGTGCTCGCGAACTTCGGCACGCTCGACTATGGCTCCGTTTTCGAAAGTGCAAAAGCAGATCCGGGCCAGATCACCCTGATCTGCATCCTGCTGTTCGTCGGCGCCATGGGCAAGAGCGCGCAGTTCCCGCTGCACGTGTGGCTGCCCGACTCCATGGAAGGCCCGACGCCGATCTCGGCGCTGATCCATGCCGCGACCATGGTGACCGCGGGCATCTTCATGGTCGCGCGCATGTCGCCTTTGTATGAATTGAGCGAAACCGCAAGGTCGGTGGTGCTGGTGATCGGCGCGATCACCGCGCTCTTCATGGGCCTGGTCGCGCTGACCCAGTACGACATCAAGCGCGTGGTCGCCTATTCGACGCTGTCTCAGCTCGGCTATATGACCGCGGCGCTCGGCGCCTCGGCTTACTCCGCGGCGATGTTCCATCTCTTCACCCACGCCTTCTTCAAGGCGCTGCTGTTCCTCGCCGCAGGCTCGGTCATCATCGCCCTGCACCACGAGCAGGACATGCGGCGCATGGGCGGTCTGCGGAAATACATGCCGATCACCTATTGGACCATGGTGATCGGCGCGATCTCGTCGGCCGGCATCCCGGGCTTCGCCGGCTTCTTCTCCAAAGACGCGATCATGGAAGCCATGAGGGACTCTCATACCCCAGGCGCGCTCTTTGGTTACGTCTGCCTGGTGTCATGCGTATTCGTCACGGCCAGCTACACCTTCCGCATGCTCTTCATGGCGTTCCATGGCGCGCCGCGCTTCGACGCTTCCCACCCGCCGCACGAATCGCCCGCGGTGGTGACGGTTCCCCTGCTGCTGCTCGCCGTTCCCTCGGTGGTGGCGGGCTACTACGTCGGCCCGGTGGTTTTCGGCGACTTCTTCGGCCGCGCCGTGCCGCCGACCGAAGGCGAGTTCCACGGCGTCGTCGCGTTCATGCTGCACGGATTGGTCTCGCTCCCGTTCTGGCTCGCGCTCGCGGGCATCGCTACGGCGTGGATGCTGTATCTGAGG
Source organism: Burkholderiales bacterium (assembly GCA_036006885.1). GTDB lineage: Bacteria > Pseudomonadota > Gammaproteobacteria > Burkholderiales > SG8-39 > SCGC-AG-212-J23. The sequence continues at coordinate 7,688 of DASYPG010000537.1, forward strand.
AAACCTGATCTGCCGAAGCGCGTGGCCAAGGCCTTTGGGCCGCTCTACGCGCTGGTCGAGCGCAAGTACGGCTTCGACGAGCTCTACTCGTGGCTTTTCGCCGGCGGGGCGCGGACCTTAGGTAAGGGCTTCTGGCGTGGCGGTGACCAGACCGTGATCGACGGCCTGATGGTGAACGGCTCGGCGCGCGTCGTGGGCTGGTTCTCGGGCGTGATGCGTCTGCTGCAGTCGGGGCTCGTGAATCAGTACGCGGGGGCGATGCTGATCGGCGTCCTCATCCTCACCTTCTGGTTCTGGCACAAGTAGGGAAAACGCCTCAATGCTTCTCTCTCTGGCCATCTGGGTCCCGATCGTCGCCGGCGTGCTGGTGCTCGCGCTCGGCGGCGACCGGCGCGCGCCGCTGCAGCGCGGGGTCGCGCTCGCGGGCGCCGTCGCAGGTTTCCTGGTCACGGTGCCGCTTTACACCGCGTTCCAGACCGGCACGCACGAGATGCAGTTCGTCGAGCTCGCGCCCTGGATCGAGAGCTTCAACATCAACTACCACCTCGGGGTCGACGGCATCTCGGTGCTGTTCATCCTCCTGAACAGCTTCATCACCATCACGGTGGTGATCGCCGGCTGGACCGTGATCGAGAGCCGTGTCGGGCAGTACCTCGCCGCGTTCCTGATCCTCTCCGGACTGCTGAACGGCGTGTTCGCGGCGCTCGACGCGCTGCTGTTCTACGTGTTCTTCGAGGCGACGCTCATCCCGATGTTCATCATCATCGGCATCTGGGGCGGGCCCAACCGCGTCTACGCCGCGGTCAAGTTCTTCCTCTACACGCTGTTCGGGTCGCTGCTCATGCTGGTGGCGCTGCTCTATCTCTACAACAGCGCCGGCGGCAGCTTCGCCATTCTGGACTGGTACAAGCTGCCGCTCACGCTCACCGCGCAGGTGCTGCTCTTCTTCGGCATGCTGTTCGCGTTCGCGGTCAAGGTGCCGATGTGGCCGGTGCACACCTGGCTTCCCGACGCGCACACCGAGGCGCCCACCGGGGGCTCGGTGGTCCTCGCCGCCATCCTGCTGAAGCTCGGCGCCTATGGCTTTGTTCGCTTCACCTTGCCGATCCTGCCCGACGCGTCGCGCGAGCTGGCCTGGCTGATGATCGCGCTGTCGCTGATCGCGGTGGCGTACATCGGCCTGGTGGCGCTGGTACAGACCGACATGAAGCGGCTGATCGCCTACTCCTCGATCTCGCACATGGGCTTCGTCACGCTGGGCTTCTTCATCTTCAACGCCTACGGGGTGGAAGGCGCCCTGGTGCAGGCGATTTCTCACGGCTTCGTCTCGGCGGCGCTGTTCTTCTGCGTCGGCGTGCTCTACGACCGCATGCACACGCGCATGATTTCCGACTATGGCGGGGTGGTGAACACCATGCCCAAATTCGCCGCGCTGATGATGCTCTTCGCCATGGCCAACTCGGGCCTGCCGGCCACCAGCGGCTTCGTCGGCGAGTTCATGGTCATCATGGGCGCGACCAAGGCCAACTTCTGGCTCGCCTTCGTCGCCGCCACCACGCTCGTGTTCGGCGCCGCCTACACGCTTTGGATGTACAAGCGAGTGATGTTCGGGCCGGTAGCAAACGGCCACGTCGCCGCGCTGAAGGATCTTGATAGGAAGGAAATTCTGGTCCTCGGGTCGCTCGCCGTGGCGGTGCTGTTCATGGGAGTCTATCCGCTGCCGTTTACCGAGGTGATGCACGCCTCGGTGAACGAGCTGCTGCGCCACGTCTCGGCATCCAAGCTATGAACTTGCTCGCGCTCCTCAACCATCTTCCCGCGCTGCCCGAGGTGCTGCTGCTGGTGGGCGCCTGCGTGGTGATGATCGCCGACACCTTCGTCAAGGACGAGCGGCGCGCGCTCACCTACTGGACCGCGCAGGGCACGCTCGCGTTGTGCCTCGCGGCCACCCTGTTCGTCATGGCCTTCACCGAGAGGAGGCTGGAAGGCAACCAGCTCTATTTCGCCAAGTACTACCTCTTCAACGGCCTGTTCGTCGCCGACTTCCTGTCGCACGTAGTGAAGCTGGTGTTCTACGCTGCGGTGTCGGCCACGCTGGTCTACTCGCGGCAGTGGCTGCTCGATCGCGGGCTGCTGCGCGGCGAGTTCTTCAGCCTGCTGCTGTTCTCGCTCCTAGGCATGATGCTGCTCGCGAGCGCCAACAGCTTCCTCACGGTGTTCCTCGGCCTGGAGCTGATGTCGCTGTGCCTGTACGCGCTGGTCGCGCTGAACCGCGACTCGGCCCTCGCCACCGAGGCGGCGATGAAGTATTTCGTGCTCGGCGCATTGTCCTCGGGACTGCTGCTCTACGGGATGTCGATGATCTACGGCGCCACCGGCACGCTTTCCATCCCCGACGTGGCGAACGTCGTGCGCGGCCTCGCCTCGTCCTCCACCGACCATAATTTCCTGGTGTTCGGGCTGGTGTTCGTCGTCGCCGGGGTGGCGTTCAAGCTCGGCGTGGTGCCCTTCCACATGTGGATTCCCGACGTCTACCACGGCGCGCCGACCCCGGTGACGCTGGTGATCGGCTCGGGCCCCAAGCTGGCGGCGTTCGCGATGGCGGTCCGGCTCCTCGTGAACGCGTTGCCCGCGCTCGCCGCCGACTGGCAGCAGATGCTGGCCCTGCTCGCGATCCTGTCGATGGCGGTAGGCAACATCACCGCGATCGCGCAGTCGAACCTGAAGCGCATGCTCGCCTATTCGGCGATTGCCAACATGGGCTACATGCTGCTCGGGCTGCTCTCGGGCATGGTCGAGGGGAACTGGCTCAACCGCGACATCGCCTACAGCGCTGCGCTCTTCTACATCATCATCTACACGATCATGTCGGTGGGCGCGTTCGGCATGCTGTGCCTCCTGTCCCGCGCCGGGGTCGACTGCGAGAACCTCGAGGACGTGCGCGGGCTCAACCGCCGCAATCCGTGGTACGCGGCGCTCATGCTGCTGCTCATGCTGTCGCTCGCGGGGCTGCCCCCAACCGCGGGGTTCTACGCCAAGCTCGCCGTGTTCAACGCAGCGGTGGCGGCGGGGTACATCTGGCTCGCCGTTGCGGCGGTGCTGCTTTCGCTCATCGGCGCCTACTACTACCTGCGCATCGTGAAGCTCATGTACTTCGACGAGCCGAAAGAAGCAGTACCGGCCGCGCCCGCGCACGGCGGCGTGCTCATGTCGGCCAATGGCCTCGCGCTGCTGTTCTTCGGCATCGTCCCCGGGCCGCTGATGGACCTCTGCACCGTGGCCATCGCGTCGCTCTAGTGCCGGAACACAGGGATCTGACCGAGCATTACATCGCGGGCGAGCTGGTCCTCGACGGCAGGCTGCTCAAGGTGCGGCGCGACCGGGTGCGCCTGCCCGACGGAACCGAGGGCCTGCGCGAATACATCCGCCACCCGGGCGCGGTGGCGGTGGTGGCGCTGTTCGACGACGGCTCGGTGCTGCTGGAGCGCCAGTTCCGCTACCCGCACCGGCGCGAGTTCATCGAGATCCCGGCCGGCAAGCTCGAGCCGGGCGAGCCGCACCTCGCCACCGCGAAGCGCGAGCTTGCCGAGGAGACCGGCTACGCCGCGGCGGACTGGCGCTACCTCGGCGTGATCCACACGGCGATCGCCTACACCGACGAAGCGATCCACCTCTATCTGGCGAGGAGCCTGTCGCGGACCGAGGGCAAGCTCGACCAGGGCGAGTTCCTGGAGACCCTGGTCAGGCCTTTTGACCAGGCGCTGCGCATGATCCGCGACGGCGAGCTCACCGACGCCAAGTCGGTCGCGGCGCTGCTGTGGGTTCATCACTTCGGCACGTGACGGCGCGGGGCGGAACCGGCGCCCGCGGCCGAGGCGGGCCGCGGGCTCCCGGTGGTGCCGATTGCCCAAGGAGAATCTACTACCGGATCACTCTAGCGCGGCGGCGCCGCCCCGCAAATGCGCCAGTCGGGATAATTAGGAAACTTCGACAGCGCCCGAACGGCGCATTGAAATCCGAGGCACGGGGGCAGCCGGCATGATCGTCGTCATCAACCAGGACCTCGTGGCGCAGGTTCGCCATGCCTGGATCGCGGACCAGCAGCATTCCCAGCGGCGGCGCGCCCGCGCCATTCCGGATTCGGAGCGCCTCGGCGTCCTGCTCGACACCGTTTTCAGGGCGAGCATGCTGGCCGAGGACGCCACGCCGGTCCGCGCCAGCGTCGCATGGCTCTCGCCGTCCGACTTCCAGGAGCACGAGATGAAGCACGCCCGGCACAGCGAGCTGATGCTCAGGTTCGAGCGCGCGAAACCCCTGGACCCGGCGCTCCTCGCCGAGCTCGGAAGGACCACCGAAAGCGGTTCGTCCAGCCTGCTCGTCGACTGGTCCGGCGGCTCGCCGATGATCTGGGGAATTCTCTATTACCAGCGCGGCGCGGGCACGCTCGCGGAGCTCCCCGGGGCGATCGAGGAAGGCGTCCACGGCGCCCCCGACTGCCCGATCCTTTCGATCGAGGGCGTCGGCTCCATCTTGGTCGCGCGCGGCGAGGCGGTGGTCGGCCGCGTCACGCGCGGAGAGTTCGCGCGCGCCGTGCCTACGCCTTTCTTCACGCATGCGATGGGCCTCGTCCTGCACGAGCTCTTCGGCGTGCGGATGACGTTGAAGGAAAACCGCTACGTGGACGACGGCGACAATGCGTACGGCCACGCCCTGCTCGAGTGCCTGAAGTATCTCCTCGAGCAGCTCGATCGCCAGGGCGGCGGGCCTCTCGTCGTGTTCGTTCTACCCGCCTCGATGCAGGACGCGCTCACGCACGCGGAGCTTCCGTGGGTCGCGGCCGGCAGCCTTGAAGTGCGGCGCCTGCTGAGCGCGCGCATCCGTCACGAGAAAGCGGTGAAGGAACGGCAGTGGCTGAGCCCGTCCTGCGTCACCAAGGCGCAGGCCCTGATGCGCGCGCGGCTCGACGCTCTGGCGCGCCTCGCTTGCGTCGACGGCGCCCTGTTGCTCTCGCCCGACTTCGAGCTGGTCGGATTCGGCGCCAGGCTGCGCGCCCCTGCATGGAACGGCACCGTCATGGAAGGACCCGACGGCCACGGCGGCGGCGGCAGGCCGTTCGACGCCTCGCGGCTCGATGCGCGGCACGCTGCCGCGGTGGCCTACGTGGGAGCGGTGCCCGGGGCGGTCGCATTCGTCGCCTCGGCCGACGGGCCGATCCGTGCGCTCGCGCGCAAAGGCTTCGGCCCTATCCAGTGCTGGCCGGACTGCCGGCCCTCGATGGCCGCATCATAGCGGCGCCAAGTACATTTCTTGCGGGCCTGCCCGAAGACTCCAGGAGCCGCAAATGCAAATGCAAAAGACTTCGTCCGATCTCGCGCTGCTCGTCGCGCGCATCGCCTTGTCGGCGCTCTTTATCCCCGGGGGACTGCGCAAGCTCATGGGCCTCGCAGCCTTCACCGCAAGCCTGCACAAGCAGGGCGTGCCGCTCGCCGACGTGCTCGCGCCGATCGGCGCGAGCGTCGAGTTCTTCGGCGGCGTCGCCGTCCTGATTGGCTTCCAGTTGCGCATCGCGACGCTGCTGATGATCCTCTTCACGATCATCGCGAGCTTCATCGCACACCGCTTCTGGGAGCTCGAAGCTCCGGCGCGCCAGATGCAGCAGACCCAGTTCTTCAAGAACCTCGCGATCATCGGCGGCTTTTTCGCGCTGTGGGCGGCCGGCGCCGGCCGCTACGCGGTCGACCGCCTGTTGCATCGCGATCGCTTCGTCGCCGAGCGGCGCGGGGGTGAGCGCCGTAACGGGACGCCGTCGGTTCCCGGCGCGACTTCCTAGCCGCAGACTCCCACGTAGCCGCAGGAGGTGCAGTAGTCGCAGCCGTCCTTGCGGATGAGCGTGGTGTTGCCGCACTCCGGGCACTTCGCGCCGGCCATCACCGGGACGTGCTTCTCCGAGGGCGTGGCGAGAATCCCCATCTCGCGCCGCGGCATGCCGAGCTCGTCGAGGATGCCGAGCATGGCGTAACGATGCAGGATGAGCCGCGCCATGTATGAGATGGTCGAGGGGAAGGTCTGCTGCTTCTTTACGCCCGGGACGAACGCCATGAAGTCGCCGAGCGGCTCGGGGAACTCGAGGAGCTTCCTCAGCTTCATGCCGATCCACGCCGGGTCGAGCACGCGCATGTCGAGCGAGAGGATCTTGCACAGCCCGTCGAGCGCGCGCGGGTACTCGCCCGAGAGCCACACCGAATAGGGGCGGGTGATGCCCGCGGGGAACACGCCACTGGAGGGAAGCGTGATCTCCTTCAGCCCCAGCACGAAGTCCTCGCCGGTGCGCGGGTTCAGGATGTCGACCGTCCAGGACATGGTGCCGTCGGTGCCGGTCTTGGGCTCCTTCAGCGCGAACATCGCGTCCACCACGGGAGAGGCACCTTCGCCGCTCGTGAGAGAAAAATCGCCCGCCAGACCCTTATGTAGCTGCTCGACGCGCCATTTGACGATCTGCGCAAAGGCGCCCACCACCGAGGGCATGCGCTTGCGCTCGCCCTTGGGCGGGAAGGGCATGTCGAAGGCGTCGTCGCCGCCGCTTTTCGCGAGCGCGTCGAGCTTCATCACCAGCCAGGCGTGGTCGTCGGCGCGCATGTCCATCGACAGCGTTTTCGCCACCGCCCCCAGGCCGCGCGGCTGCTCGCTGCCGTTCACCCAGACTTCGAAGGCGTGTGGCCTGCCGGCGTTCTCGATGTGGCCGACGAACACCGCGAAGCGGTACTGCGGGTGCTCGATCATGTAGGTCCACGAGGGGTTGCCCTGGGCGAGGTCCGGCCGCCCCGGCCAGCGCAGCGACGAGAGCACCGGCGCCGGCACCGATTTGACCGTCAGGCGGCGGTTGACGTCGTCCTGCACGAAGTCCTGCGGCTTCTCCACCGAGAGCACCGAGCCCAGGACCTGGTTGGGACGGTAGGTCGCCAGTCCCTTGAGCCCCGATTTCCAGGCGTGGAAATAGAGGTCCTGGAAATCGGCGTAGGGATAGTCCTCGGGCACGTTGACCGTCTTCGAGATGCTGGTGTCGACGAACGGCGCGACCGCGGCCACCATCTGCTCGTGCGCGCGCGCCGAGATCTCGAGCGCGGTGACGAAATAGGCCGGCAGGGCACTCATTTCGCTATTTGCGTTGCCGACGGCTGCTCTGTAGCGACGCCAGGCGTGGTCCTCGACCGTGTATTCCTTCATCGTGCCGTCGGGCATGCGCTTCTTGCGGGTGTAGACCCACGAGAACGGCGGCTCGATGCCGTTGGAGGCGTTGTCGGCGAAGGCGAGGCTGATCGTGCCTGTCGGGGCGATCGAGAGCAGGTGAGAATTTCTCACACCGTGCTTTTGAATGGATTGTTTTATGGAAAGCGGTAGGCGCGAGGCGAAGTTGTCACCCGCGAGATACAGGTCCGCATTGAACAGCGGGAACGGCTCGCGCTCCTTCGCGAGCTCCACCGACGCCCGGTACGCTTGGTCGCGCATGCTCTCAGCGATGCGCGCGGCCGCCTGGCGCGCCTCGGCGGTGTCATATCTGAGGCCGAGCATGATCAGCGCATCGCCCAGCCCGGTGAAGCCCAGGCCGACGCGGCGCTTCGCCATGGCTTCGCCGCGCTGCTGCTCGAGCGGCCAGGCGGTGACGTCGAGCACATTGTCGAGCATGCGGATCGCGACCTCGACGTTCTTGCCGAAGCGTTCGAAGTCGAAGCTCGCCCTGTCCTGGAACGGATCGCGCACGAAGCGGGTGACATCGATGCTGCCGAGGCAGCAGCAGCCGTAGGGCGGCAGCGGCTGCTCGGCGCAGGGATTGGTCGCCTCGATGGTCTCGCAGTAGGCGAGGTTGTTGTCGCGGTTGATGCGGTCCAGGAACAGGATTCCCGGCTCGGCGTGGTCGTAGGTGGAGCGCATGATCTGCTCCCACAGGTCGCGCGCCTTCACCTTCTTGTAGGCCCACAGGCCGTCGCCTCGCTGCGAGGACTCGTCGCTGCCCGCGGGCCTCGCCTTGTGCACGAGGTCGATCTCGCGGTCGTGCTCGACCGCGGCCATGAACTCGTCGGTCACGCCGACCGAGACGTTGAAGTTCGAGAGGTCGCCGTGGTCCTTGGCGTGGATGAAGTCCTCGATGTCCGGGTGGTCGCAGCGCAGCACCCCCATCTGCGCGCCGCGGCGCGAGCCGGCGGACTCGACCGTCTCGCAGGAGCGGTCGAACACGCGCATGTAGGAAAGCGGGCCGCTCGCGCGCGAGCGCGTGCCCTTCACCTCGGCGCCGCGCGGCCGGATCGACGAGAAGTCGTAGCCGACGCCGCCGCCGCGGCGCATCGTCTCCGCGGCCTCCTTGAGCGCGGTATAGATTCCGGGCCGCCCGTCGACCACTTCCGAGATCGAGTCGCCCACCGGCTGCACGAAGCAGTTGATGAGCGTCGCCTGCAGGTTCACGCCGGCGGCGGAGTTGATGCGTCCGGCCGGAATGAAGCCTTCTTCCTGCGCCTGGAGGAAGCGGCGCTCCCAGTAGGCGCGCTTGTCCTCGGGCTCGGCCTGGGCCAGCGCGCGCGCGACGCGCCGGCGCACCGCCTCGACCGTGGTCTCGCCGTCCTTGGCGTATTTTTCGACCAGCGTTTCGCGGCTGATTTCCTGTTCGGCGACTAGGGGAGTGAGCTCGATTTCCATGGCTGATCCGAATCGGTGACGGAGTTTACCAATCGCCAGCCGGCAGCGCGCATGGCTTTTAGGGTAAACCGGATCCGATACTGTAAGCCTGTACAGTACCACCCCCGACGCCGGCTACACAAGATCTAGTTTTCGGCTGTACCGGCCTCGCGAGGCCATAGGCGGGAAAAAGGCGTTTGGTTGGGCGCACATAGCATCTCCCGGCGGCCTACCATATGCAGGAAGCCATCGCACTCGTGACACAACATCTAGTACGTGCTTCGGGCCAGCGCGTGCTGCCGCACGGCGCCGTCGCGGCGCGCATCGCGCAGCAGCTCGGCCACTTCGGTGTGGCCGAAGCGCAGCGCGAGCTCGACCGGGGTGTCGCCCTCGCGCGTGGCGACCCCGGCGTCGGCGCCGCTGGAGAGCAGCAGCTCGATCATCGGCACGCTGCCTTTCATCGCGGCGTAGGCGAGCGGAGTGTAGCCGTTGTCGTGGCGCAGGCTCGGGTCGAAGTTCATCGACAGCACCTTCTCGGCGTAGCCGAGGTTCCCCTTCTCGATGGCGTAGAACAGCGCCCGGATCC
>DASYPG010000538.1:0-3185 GCA_036006885.1 Burkholderiales bacterium
TTCTTCGCGCGCGTCTGCATCGAGCCGGGATCCGAGCCGTGGTTGGGCTCCGTGAGGCCGAAGCAGCCGATCCATTCGCCGCTCGCGAGCCGGGGAAGATATTTTTTCTTTGATTCTGAATTCCCAAACTCGTAGATCGGCAGCATGACCAAGGAGGACTGCACGCTCATCATGGAGCGGTAGCCCGAGTCGACCCGCTCGACCTCGCGCGCGATGAGCCCGTACGAGACGTAGTTGAGGCCAGGCCCGCCGTACTCCGGCGAAATCGTGGGGCCGAGCAAGCCGAGCTCGCCCATTTCGCGAAAGATTTTTTCGTCCGTTGTTTCTCTGCGAAATGCTTCAAGGACCCGTGGGGCGAGCTTGTCCTGGCAGTAGGCGCGCGCCGCGTCGCGCACCATGCGCTCGTCCTCGGTGAGCTGCTGCTCGAGAAGCAGCGGGTCGTCCCAGACGAATTCGGCCTTGGGCTTCCTGATGGGAGCGTTCATCAGTGCATCCTTTCGAGGATCACCGCGAGGCCCTGGCCGACGCCGATGCACAGCGACACCGCGGCGTAGCGCCCGCCCGACTGCTGCAGCTCGCGCGCCACCGTGAGCGCGAGCCGCGCGCCCGAGGCGCCGAGCGGATGGCCGATCGCGATCGCGCCGCCGTTGGGATTGACGCGCGGGTCCTTGAAGTCGACCTCCATCAGCCTGAGGCAGCCCAGTACCTGGCTCGCGAAGGCCTCGTTAATCTCAATGACATCCATGTCTTTCAGCTTCAGCCCGGCTCGCTCGAGGGCAAGCGGTATGGCGTACGCCGGCCCGACCCCCATGATGCGCGGCTCGACGCCGGCGCTCGCCGCCGACACGATGCGCGCGATCGGTTTCTTGCCTTTCTTTTCCCCCCAGGCTTTCGAGCCAATCACCAGGGCGGCGGCGCCGTCATTCACCCCCGAGGCATTGCCGGCGGTGACGACCCCGCCTTCGAAGAGCGGCTTCAGCTTGGCGAGGGACTCCATCGTGCTGTCGCGGCGCGGGTGTTCGTCTCTGCTGATTTTTTCAGGTTCCAAATCCTTCTTCTTTGCCGGAAGCGACACGGCGTGGATCTCGCCCTTGTAGAAGCCTTCCGCCTCCGCTTTCGCATACTTTTGCTGCGAAGCGAGGGCGAACTCGTCCGCCTGCTCGCGCGACACGCCGAATTGCTTCGCTACGTTGTCGCCTGTCTCGGGCATCGAGTGGTTGCCGAACTGCTTCATGACCTTCGGGTTCGGAAAGCGCGAGCCGATAGTGGTATCGAACATCTTCACCTCCCGGCTGTAGGGGGAGTCGGCCTTGGAGAAGACGTAGGGCGCGCGGCTCATGCTCTCGACGCCGCCGGCGATATAGAGATCGCCCTCGCCTACGGTGATGGCGCGCGCGGCGTCGACGAGCGCTTGCAGCCCGCTCGCGCAGAGGCGGTTCACCGTCACGCCGGGCGTCGTGGGCGGCAGGCCGGAGAGCAGCGCCGCGAAGCGGGCGACGTTGCGCGAGTCTTCGCCCGCCTGGTTGACGCAGCCGAGGACGACGTCGCTGATCTCTTTCGCTTCGAGCTGGTTGCGCGCCACCACTTCCTTGATCACCTCGGCCGCGAGGTCGTCGGGCCGCACCGGGGCCAGCTTGCCGGCGTGCCGGCCGATCGGGGTGCGCAGTCCGTCATAGATGAAAGCTTCGAGCATTTTTCACTCCGCAGACAAAAGGGATATGCCCAGGCTCGCGCGGCGCTTGAGCCAGGGGCTCGGGCGATAGCGCGGCTCCTGGTAGAAATCGTGCATCGCCTCGAGCACCGCGAGGATGCGCGCGGGACCGGCGGCATCCCCCATCGCAAGCGGGCCGCGCGGATACGACAGCGCCAGCACCACCGCCCGGTCGAGATCCTCAGGCGTCGCGATGCGCATCTGGGCGATGTCGCAGCCGACGTTGACGATGTGCGCGACGACGCGCTGCGCCACGAAGCCGGGCGAATCCTTGATCACCGATACCGGTACGCCGTCGGAACCGAGCAGCGCATGCGCCGACTGCTTTGCTTCTTCAGTGGTTAACGGCGTGAACATCAACGTTCTTCTTCGCGAGAAGCCGAAAAGCGGATCCACCGCAACGGTGCGCCGCGGATCGAGCCCGAGCTCGAGCGCGCAGGTGGTCGTGTCCTTGCCCAGCGGAGCGACCAGGCAGAGCGCTGCCGCGTCGGGCTTCGCCGCGGCGCGCGCTTCCAGTTTGCCCAGGAGCTCCTTCAGCTCGGGAACCGCCCACACCGATTCGGGTTTTTTGGTGCTTGGGACCGGCTGATCCGCGATCGGCTCCGCGGTTCCGTCCTTTCCGTAGCTGTACCAGCCTCTGCCGGTCTTGCGGCCGAGCAGGCCCGCGGCGACGCGCGGCTCGCACACGAACGAGGGCTTGTACTTCGGTTCCTCGAAGTACTGGTGGTACATCGATTTCATCACCGCGTGCGACACGTCGAGCCCGACGAGGTCCATCAGCCCGAACGGGCCGAGGCGGAATCCGGCGGCGTCGACCAGGATGCGGTCGATGGTGGCGAAGTCGGCGACGCCCTCCGAGAGGATGCGCAACGCCTCGGGCACGTAGGCGCGGCCGGCGTGGTTGACCACGAAGCCCGGCGTGTCCTTGCAGCGCACCGGCGTGTGGCCGAAGCGCTGCGCGAGCGCCGAGAGCGCCGCGGTCACCCCGGGGTCGGTCAGCTCCCCGGCCACCACCTCGACGATTTTCATCACCGGCACCGGGTTGAAGAAGTGATAGCCCGCGACGCGTTGCGGCCGCTTGCAGGCCGCCGCCATGGCGGTCACCGAAAGGGAAGAGGTGTTCGAGGCGAGCACCGTATCGGGGCCGACGATGCCCTCGAGCTTCGCGAAGAGCTCGCGCTTCGCGCCGAGGTCCTCGACGATCGCCTCGACCACGAGCTGGCAGGGCGCGAGCGCCTCCAGGTGCTCGACGACCTCGATGCGCCGCAGCGTGGCGTCGACGGCCCCGCGTTCGAGCTTGCCGCGCTCGGCGAGCTTCCCCAGGGTCTCGCCGATCGACTCCCGGGCTTTGCGCGCGGCGCCCGGCTGAGCGTCGAATACGAGCGTGCGTGCGCCGCATTGGGCGAGCACCTGGACGATGCCGCGTCCCATGGTGCCCGAGCCGGCGACGCCGGCGACCAGATCGGCGCGGGAA
>DASYPG010000539.1:0-20759 GCA_036006885.1 Burkholderiales bacterium
CACCGCGACGACCATCAAGGTGTTCATCGACATCTTCATCGGCATCTGGGCCTTCGTCCTCGCCTATGTCTGGACCACCCACATCGAGAAGCGCGAAGGCGACCGTGCACGCCTAGGCGAGATCTGGCAGCGCTTCCCCAAGTTCGTCATCGGCTACGTCATCACCTTCTTGCTGGTCCTGGTCCTCGCCATTGGCGCCGCCCCTGAGCTCCTCGGCAAGATCAAGGGCGCGATGGGAGAAGCGAACACCTTCCGCGGCATCTTCTTCGTCCTCACCTTCTTCACCATCGGGGTCATGACCGACTTCCGCAAGCTGTGGCAAGAAGGCATCGGCAAGCTCGCCGCGGTCTACCTGCTGTGCCTGTTCGGCTTCATCATCTGGGTAGGCGTGCTGATTTCGTGGCTGTTCTACGGCGGGGTGAAGCCCCCGCTGGCCGGTTAAACAAAGGGGAGCGAAGATGGAACAGCCGAGAGTCGGCGAAGAGATGCGCAAGATGGCGCACGAGCCGCTGCTGCCGATCGAGAAAAAACTGATCGGCTGGAGCCTCGGCCTGGGCATCGTCCTGCTTGTGGTCCTGGTCCTGGTCAGCAAGGCGGTGCTCAAGGTCTGACGGCCGGTGCGGCGCGCAGGGGCGCCTGCAGGCTATCCCTATAGGTTCAGCGGATTCACGTTGAAGCGCATCGCCGCGAGGTCACCCAGGATCCAGGTCGCGGCTGCGGCGAGCCCGGCCACGGTTCCAGGATTGACGAGCCAGGTCGAGCCACCTTTGACGTTTTTCACCTGTTGCATGTCAGCTTGATGTGAATGCCCGCAGCACACTAGGTCCCAGTCCCCGGTGCATGCCATGGCGTAGCCGTACTCCGGGTAGTGCACGACGAAGATCCGCCGTCCCGCGAGCTCGATGCGTGCGTCCGGGCCGTGGTATTGGAGCTGGCCGTTGCTGTCGCGCGCCCAGCGCGAGAGCGAAACGGGATCGCCCAGGTTGTTGCCGTGGATGACATGCATCGGTAGACCCACGGCCATGGCGCCGCGCAGGGTCTGCGTGCCGATAACGTCGCCGCAGTGGATCACCGCCTGCGCGCCGCGCGCAGCGGCCTCGCGCACTGCGCCCGCGAGGGCGTCGGCGCGATCGTGGCTGTCGGACACTATGCAAAGCTTCATTCGTGAGATACATACTAGCGCATGCGTTGGCGCACGCCTGCGGTGATCCTCGCCTGCGGAGGCCTCATCCTCATGCTGGCACTCGGCACGCGCCAGAGTTTCGGCCTGTTCTTGCGCCCGATGACCGTGGACCTCGGCTGCGGACGCGAGGTGTTCTCCTTCGCCATCGCGCTGCAGAACCTGGTGTGGGGGCTCGGCATGCCGGTGGTCGGCGCGATTGCCGACCGCTATGGCGCCGGCCGCGTCCTCACACTCGGCGGCCTCGCCTACGGGCTGGGGCTGATCGCGATGGCGCACTCGGCGACACCGCTCGAGCTCAACGCCACGGCGGGCTTGCTGATCGGTCTCGGGCTCGCGTGCACCGGCTTCGGCGTGGTCCTCGCAGTCGTCGCGCGCGCCTTCCCGCCGGAGCAGCGCAGCTTCGCCGTCGGCATCACCGGCGCCTGCGGCTCGCTCGGACAGTTTGTCATGCTGCCCGGCGGCCAGGCGCTCATTTCGAGCCTCGGCTGGGTGAACGCCCTCGTCGTGCTGGGCGCGGCTGCGTTCCTGATCATCCCGCTCGGCGCCGCGCTTGCCGGGCGCAATTCCGCGGCGCAGGAGAGCGAGCAGTCAATCGGCGAGGCGCTCGCCGAGGCGATGCGTCACCGCGGCTTCTGGCTCCTCACCGGCAGCTTCTTCGTCTGCGGCTTTCAGACGATCTTCGTGATGACGCACCTGCCGGCCTACGCGGTCGACCGCGGCCTCACGCCGACGCAAGGGATGACCGCGCTCGCCACCATCGGCTTCTTCAATATCGTCGGCTCCTCCGTGGCGGGGGCATTGGGCGGCCGCTACAGCAAGAAATGGATCCTCACTTGGCTTTACATCATCAGAACCATAGCCATTTCCCTGTACCTAGTGGCGCCGTTTTCCGCCGCAGGCACTTACCTCTTCGCGGCGGTGCTCGGCATCACCTGGCTCGCGACCGTGCCGCTCACCAACTCGCTCGTGGCCCAGATCTTCGGCGTAAAGTACCTGTCGACGCTGTTCTCGATCTCGTTCCTCGGCCACCAGCTCGGCGCCTTCGTCGGCGCGTGGGCGGGCGGCGCGGCCTACGACCTCACCGGCTCCTACGAGCTGGTGTGGCTCGCCTCGATCGCGCTCTCCGTTGCGGCCGCGGCGCTCTGCGTCCCGATCGACGAGCGCGCGATCCCGCGCCTGCGCCAAGCGACATGAAGGACGACAACGCTCTGCCGGCGCAGACCCAGCGGCTCGCCTCGCTGGGATTCATGCTCGCCTCGGTGTGCCACGAGGTGTCGAACCCGCTAGCGGCCGTGTCGTCGATGCTGCAGATCCTGCAGTCAAAGCGCGGCGTCACGCCCGAGACCATGGAGAGGGGCCTCGCCTCGATCGCAGCCAACGTAGCGCGCGTCGTCGCGATCACCAAAAAGCTCGGTGACTACTCGCGCGTCGGCAGCGAGCCGCCGGCGCCGCTGGCCATCGACGACGCCGTGCAAGCGGCGGCGGCGCTGCTGCGCCACA
Source organism: Burkholderiales bacterium (assembly GCA_036006885.1). GTDB lineage: Bacteria > Pseudomonadota > Gammaproteobacteria > Burkholderiales > SG8-39 > SCGC-AG-212-J23. The sequence goes on from DASYPG010000539.1 coordinate 2,684, forward strand.
CGCCGTGCGGCCGCACCGTGCCGGTGGACTACCGCGGCGCGCCCGGCGTGACGGTGCTGACGCGACGGGGCGAGCTCGAGCAGGTCGTGTTCAACGTCTTCCTCAACGCAGCGCAAGCGATGGAGGGCGCCGGCCGCATCGAGGCGCAGGCGCACGCCGAGAACGGCTCGGTCGCGCTGTCGATCCGCGACAGCGGGCCTGGAATCGCCCCGCAGCACCTGGCGCGGGTGTTCGACCCTTTCTTCACCACCAAGCGGCCCGGCGAGGGCACCGGCCTCGGCCTCGCCATCAGCTACGAGATCGTTCACGAGCTGGGCGGCACGATCAGCGCCGCGAACCAGCCGCAGGGTGGCGCGCGATTTGAAATAATCCTGCCGACGTGAATCAGCGCATCCTCCTGATCGACGACGACCCGGGCGTATCCGAGGTGATCGGCCTGCTGCTCGAGCGCGAAGGCTATGCCGTTGCCCACGCTGCCACCCTGAAGGCGAGCCTCGAGCGCATCAAGCGTCCGGACATCGACCTCGTGGTCACCGACCTGAAGCTGCCCGACGGCACCGGCCTCGACGCGATCTCGGCGATCCGGGCGCGCCACCCGCGGCTGCCGATCGTGATGATCACCAGCTACTCGTCGATGGAAAGCGCGATCGCGGCGCTGCGCGCCGGCGCGGTCGACTACGTCATCAAACCGTTCAACAACGACGACTTCCTGCGCGCCGTGGCGCGCGCGCTGAGCGCGCGCAGCATGGCGCCGCTGCCGGCCGAGGCGCGGCCGCTCGCGATCGAGGCCTATATCCGCGAAGTGGTCGAGCGCTTCCAGGATTCCTACAGCGAGATCGAGCTCGCGCGCATGCTCGGCATGGGACGCAAAGCGCTATGGATGCGCCGCCGCCAGTGGGGCCTGCGCCGCCCCAGAAAAGACGCTTCGCGCTGAATCGTTTCCTTGTGAAACACCGGCTCTTGCTTTCTCGCGCCGCTCTTGCTATCCAAGCGCTTCTCAGAGGAGGAGGTCGCAGACATGGCCGATGCCAAGCCCGCCGCGGCGCAGCCCGCGCGCAAGAAAGTCACCATCCCGTCGCTGGTGGACAAGATGAAGAAAGGCGAGCCGATCGTGCAGCTCGCGGTGTACGACTACGAGACCGCGATCATCGCCGATCGCGTCGGCATCGATATCCTGTGCGTCTCCGACACCGGCGGCATGGTGCTGTTCGGCCACGAGAGCACCACCACGGTGTCGTTCGAGGAGGTCATGTTCATGGCGCAGGCGGTCAAGCGCGGCTCGAAGTACGGCCTGCGCATGGTCGACATGCCCTACATGAGCTTCCATCTCTCCGCGCAGCAGGCGGTCGACAACGCCGCCAAGTACGTGTCGCAGGGCGGCGCCGAGGTGATGAAGTGCGAAGGCAACCAGCACCACGCGAAATACATCGAGGCGATCGTCAGGGCGGGCATCCCGGTGCAGGGCCACATCGGCATCACGCCGATGCGCATGCCGCAGCTCGGAGGCTTCTTCGCCCAGGGCAAGACCGCCGAGCGCGCCAAGGAGCTGATCGACGACGCCTGGGCGATGGTCGATGCCGGCTGCTTTTCCATAATGTGCGAGGTGACCACCTCCGAGGTGTGCGAGCACCTCGCCGAGACGCTGCCTGTGCCGGTGATCTCGCTCGGGGCCGGCAACCGCGCGCACGGCGTGCACATCATCGGCTCGGATCTGTTCCACCTCTACGAGGCGCACGTGCCGCGGCACTCGAAGATCTACGTCGACCTCGTGCCGATCATCGAGAAGGGGCTCTCCGACTACCGCGACGACGTGCGTGCGCGGCGCTATCCGGGTCCGGAACATACCGTCTTCATGAAGGAAGACGAACTGGCGAAGTTCAAACAGATTGTTGGAAAGCAGAGAAAAACCGGCTGACGCAGCGAGCGTCCTCGGCCAGGCGCGCTTCTTTTCCGGGCTGGGCAAAGCGCAACTCGAGCGTGTCGCCGCGCTCGGTCGGATGCGCTCGTTTCCCCAGGACACGCGCATCTATACCGTCGGCGACGCGGTCGACGACTTCTACGTGCTCGCCGAAGGCATGGTGCGGTTCACTCTCGGCCTGGGCAAGCGCGAAACCTCGGCGGGCGACATCATCCGGCGCGGCGACGTGTTCGGCTGGGCGCCGCTGGTCGAGGGCCATACGCGGCGCATCGCGACCGCGTACTGCCTCACCGCCTGCGCGGTGGTGGCCATCGATGGCGGCGCGCTGATTCAGCTCATAGAAAGCGACTTCGCGCTCGGCTACGCGATCATGAAGAAGCTCGCCGTGCTGCTCACGAGCGAGCTCGTCGCTTTCGCCGCCGGCTGAGCTCCGCCCTCTTACTGGCGGCAGTCGCCGCCCTCGTCGGGTTGCTGATCGGCACGGTCGGGGTCGGCGGCGTGCTGATGGTGTCGTTCCTGGCGCTGTTCGGTGGGCTCACCATCCACCAGGCGGCGGCGACTTCGCTGTTCAGCTTCCTGTTCACAGGAATCATCGGCACCTGGCTCTACCAGCGCCGCGGCAGCATCGACTGGCGCATCACCATCCCGGTGTGCACGGCCGCGGTGGTCTTCGGCTTCTTCGGCGCCGCGGTCGCGGCCGTGATCGATCCGAGACCGCTCGCGATCATCATCGCCCTGGTGATTGTCGCCGCCGGCCTCTATGTTCTTTTTCCGGCAAAGGCCTCTTCGCGACCGAGGCGCGGCAAAGGCTGGCGCGAACAGGTCCGGCTCGCCTCCGTGGGCGCGGCCTCGGGCTTCGGCTCGGGCTTTTCCGGCGCGGGCGGGCCTCTGTTCTCGGTCCCGCTGATGGTGATCCTGCGCTATCTGCCGCTCACCGCGATCGCGACGAGCCAGGTGCTGCAGATCATCGCCGCCATCTCGGGCTCGATCGAGAACCTGCGTCACGGTTTCATCGACTGGCATACCGCAGCGGTGATCACCGTGTTCGAGCTGGCGGGCGTCATGGTCGGCGTGCGCCTTGCCCACGTGGCGAGCCCGCTCGTCCTACGGCGCCTGGCCGGCGCGCTGTGCATCGCGACCGGCGGCCTGCTCATCGTGCGTACGCTATGAGCCCGGCAGAGGAGCACCTCGCCACGCGCCGCACCGCAGGCCTGTTCGACTTTTCGTTCATGGGCCTGTACGAGTTCGTTGGCGGCTCGGAGCTTCAGCAGCTGCAGACCCGCCGCCTTGCCGATCTTGAGAATGGACAAGTCGCCTATACCCTGCTCCTCAAGGACGACGGCGCGGTCCTCATCGACGCAACGGTCTGGCGCCTCGACCACGAGCGCTTCTGGCTCTTTGCCGGACGCCGCGCCAGCTACGGCGGCCGCGACCGCTCGGGCGAATATGCAATCCTGGCCGTCCAGGGGCCGGCGAGCGGGCGCATCCTCGCGCGCCTCGTCGGCACCGAAGCCGTGCTGGCGTTGAAGTACTTTCACTTCGTGGAAAAGCAAGGCTTGGTCGTCGCGCGCCTCGGCTACAGCGGCGAGCTCGGCTACGAGCTCCTGGTTCCGCCTGGCAACGCCGCTCGCTTGCGGCAGAGAATCCTGGAAGAAGGAGAAGGCGAAGCCGTATGTGAGTGCGGCTGGGCTGCGGCGGACAGCCTGCGCATCGAAGCGGGCTACGTGCTTTTCGACCGCGAGGTCGACGGCCGCGCCAATCCGCGAGAGCTGGGGCTGGAAAGGCTGCTGAGCACGCCACGCAATTTCCCGCTAAGAAGGCGGCGGGTCGGGCTGGAGATCATGGACCGGCCGGCGCAGCCCGACCTGCCGGCGCAGCCCGACCTGCCGGTCGCGCACGTCACCAGCGAATGCCTTTCGCCCTCGCTCGGCAGGCGCATCGCTCTGGGCTTTGCCGCCGCCGGCACCACGGGCGAAGTGCGCCTTGCCGACGGACGCCTGGCGCGCGTCGCGCCGCTGCCCTTCTACGACCCGGACAAGGCCAGGCCGCGCGCGACGCCGCTCTAACGCTCGCGCCCCCGGGGTCGCGACTACGAGCGGAAACCGGCCACCACGAACAGCGCCATGCTGATCCCCATCAGCACGTACCCGGCCAGATTGAGCTGCCGGGCGCGCAGCGCGCTGATGCGGCCGCGCACCTGCAGCATGCTCGCCGCGGTGGTGAGAATCGCGCCCAGCACGGCGAGGATGATCACGGCCTCGCGCGTCAGGAGCCAGTACACGCCGCCCTAGTGCTTGCTGATGCGCTTCGAGTAGGCCTCGACGAAATCCGCTGCCGCCTTGCTGCCGCGCGAGAACGATTTCATCGCTTCCTGGTGCAGAATCGACAGCGCCTGCATCTTGATCTCGTTGGCGCGGTCGTTCTCCACCAGGTCGAGCTGGGTACGCGGCCGCGGCACGTCGATCTCGATCACCGCGCGCACCTGGGTCGGGATGTTCGACATGATGAGCAGCCGATCGGCGAGGAAGATCGCCTCGTCGATGTCCGTAGTGACGAAGAAGTTGGTGCGCCGCGTCTCCTCGAACAGCGCGGCGTAGTACTCCCACATCAGGACCTTCGTCATGGCGTCGAGGCCGCGGAACGGCTCGTCGAGGATCATGACCGCCGGGTTGTTGATCATGGCGCGGGCCAGCTCGGCGCGCCGCTGCATGCCGCCGGAGAGCTGCGTCGGGTACTTCCTGCGGAACTGCGCCAGGCCCACCTTGCTGAGCAGGAAGTCGGCCATCTCGAGCGTCTGCTTGGTGGCCTCGCCGCGCGCGCGCGGCCCGTACAGGATGTTGTCCCAGGTGGTCATCCACGGGAACAGCGCCGACTCCTGGAACAGCACCAGCCGGTCGCGCGCCGGGCCGGTGACCGGGGCGCCGTTCAGCGTAATGCCGCCGCTGTCGGGCTTCTCGAAGCCGGCCAACAGCCGGATCAGCGTGCTCTTGCCGCAGCCCGACGGCCCGATCATCACCGTGAGCTTGCTGCGCTCGATAGTGAACGTGCAGTCGCGCACCACCTCGGTGCGGAAGGTCGCGTCGCCATAGCTCTTCGAGATGTGCGAGAGCTGGATCTCGCCGGGCTTGATGCTCGCGCGCAGCGCGCTCGCCTGGTGCGGCACGGCGCTCATCGCAGCCTCAGCCAGGGCGTGACCAGGACGCCGAGCCGGCGGATGATCGCGCTCGAGATGTAGCCGGCGATGCCGATGCTGATCATGCCGACCACGATCAGCGGGTACGAGAAGCCGATGTAGGAACTCCAGATGAAGAAGCCCAGGCCGCCGCCGGCGGCCGACTGGATCGCGCCGCCGCCGCCCGAGATCATCTCGGCCGCCACCACCACGTTCCAGGTGATGCCGATGCCGACCTCGCAGCCGACGATGATCGAGGGCAGGACGCCCGGCAGGATGATGCGCCGGAAAATGTCCCAGTGGCTCGAGCCCATCGAGCGCGCCGCCTGGAAGAAGCGCACGTCGATCGAGCGCGCGCCGCCGATCACGTTGAGCATGATGGTGAAGATCGCGCCGAGGAAAATGACGAAGCCGATGGAGAGCTCCTGCGTCGGCCAGAAGATGATCGCCGCCGGCACCCAGGCGAGCGGCGGGATCGGGCGCAGGATCTCGAACACCGGGAAGCTGATGTCGTGGAACACGCGGCTCGTCGCCATGGCGAGGCCGAACGGGATGCCGATGATCATCGCCGCGAGGAAGCCCGACAGCACGCGGCGCGAGCTCTGGTACCAGCTGTACCAGTAGCCCTTGTCGTTGAGCAGAGGCAGCCACGCGTCTAGCACGGCGCTCGGTGCCGGCGCCTGGCCGATCCAGGGCCAGTTGAGGCGGGCGGCAAGCTCCCAGAACGCGACGAACACGGCGAGCGCGATCACCGCGCGCACGAACTGGTTGCCGAAGAACCACTGGACCGGCTTCGCTGGCCGGCGCGTCAGGGCAGCCGCGACCACGCTCATCACATCTCCTTCTCGCCGGCCTCAAAGGCCTTGACCGCCTCTTCGTGCACCGCGCTGACTGTTTCCTCCATCAGGCTGCGAAACCGGGGGCTCGTGAGCACGCTGTAATTGCGCGGGTGCGGGATGTCGACCTCCAGGATCTTCTTCGGCTTGCACGGGCGCGTCGTCATGATCGCCACGCGATGGCCGAGGAAGATCGCCTCCTCGAGGTCGTGGGTGATGAAGAAGATCGTCACCTTGTTGTTGTAGTAGATCTCGAGCAGCGCCTCGTGCATCACCGACTTGGTGAGCGAGTCGAGCGCGCGGAACGGCTCATCGAGCAGCAGCACCTTCGGGTCGTTCATCAGCGCGCGCACGATCTCGACGCGCCGGCGCATGCCGGAGGAGATCTCGCCCGGATAGTTGTGCTCGACGCCGGAGAGGCCGGCGTCGGCCATCAGGCCGCGCGCCTTCTGGTTCGCGTGGGCTTTGCGCATCTTGCCCTGCATGACCGGGCCGAAGGCGACGTTATCGAGGTTCGTCTTCCAGGGAAACAGCGCGCCGTTCTGGAACACCACTACCCGGTCCGGCCCGGGCTCGGCCTTGGGCTTGTCCGGCCCGCACAGCATCTCGCCGTCGAGGTAGATCGCGCCGCCGGTGATGTCGTGGAACCCGGCGATGGCGTTGAGGAGCGTCGTCTTGCCGCAGCCCGACGGTCCGACGATCATGCAGATTTCGCCGGCGCGGATGTCGAGGCTGCAGTCCGAAACCGCCTGAACCGCGCCCTCGTGCGCGAAGTACACCTTGTCGACGTTCTGGATGCGGATCGCGCCCTTGGTGGCGGTTTGCGGCCGCGCATTCATCGTCCGCCCCCGAGCGCGAGCTCGCGCACGCGCCACTGCATCAGGTAGTCGCCCGCCAGGCGCACGAGCGCGCTCGACGCGTAGCCGACGATGCCGACGGACATCATGCCGATGATGATCACCGGATACTGCACGTTGACGTACGAGCTGTTGATCAGATAGCCCAGGCCGTACTCGCCCGACACCATCTCCGCCGCCACCAGCGAGAACCACGCCACCCCCACCGAGATCTGCAGGCCGGTGAAGATGAACGGCAGCGCGCCCGGGATGATGATGTGGCGGAAGATCTGCCACCTGCTCGCGCCCAGGCAGGCCGCGGCGCGCGGGTACGAGGGATCGATCGACTGCACGCCGAGCATGGTGTTGAGCGCCGTGGCGTAGAACGAGGCGAGCGCGGTGAGGAAGATCACCGGGGTCTCGTCGCCCTTGAACATCACGATCGCGAGCGGAACCCAGGCGAGCACCGGAATGGGGCGCAGCGTCTCGAACACAGGGAAGGTGAATTCCCGGAAATTCTTCGACCAGCCGAGGAACAGGCCGAACGGTACGCCCAGGCCGGTGGAGATCACGAAGGCGTACAGCACCCGCCGCAGGCTCATCCAGACGTGCATGTAGTAATCCGGCGTGTAGAGCGACATGCCGTAGACCGGGTTGGGATTGAACCACTCGATCAGCACCTGGCGCGGCCCCGGCAGGCTCGCGAAGCGCCAGACCCTGAACACCTCCGACAGCAGGAACCAGGCGCCGAAGAAGAGCGCGAAGCCGACCAGCATCAGGTAGGGCGTCGGGCTCTTCAGCGACTTGGAGAAGCGGTACATGAACATGGTCCATGCACCGATCTCCCCCGCCGACGTCGCGCGCAGGCCGTTAGCCATGGCCGACGCCGGCGGTGGTCGACCACTGCGGATCGGGCATTACTCGCGCCACGACGCGGGCAGGGTGATCTTGCCGCCCGGGTACTTCGACGGGTCCTGCGACTCGATCTTCGCCAGCGGTACGTTGAGGCCCCGCCGCTTGAGGATCTCGTCGGTCCAGCTCGAGTCGACCAGCTCCTTCGGCAGCTCTGCCATCGGCAGCACCTTGATGCCGTGCAGGAACTCCACCTGCTCCTTTATCATGTTCCGCACGTCGTCGTTGATGCCGTAGTACATGATGTTGCGCACGTCGCCGCCGCCCATGACCTTCGGATACTTGCCCGCCATCGACATCCAGAGCACCTCCTTACTGAAGCCCTGGGTGTTCTTGTGCGCCATCTCCACCACCTTCATGTAGTTCTCGGGCTTCGCCCAGAACAGATTGGCGTCGAGCTCGGCCTCGAGCCAGCCCTTGACCACGTCGGGGCGCTGCTTGATCAGCTCGTACTGCATGGCCATGAAGCCGCCGTCCATCTTGCCGATCACCTTGGTGTCACCGATGCGCTTGGCGATGCCCTCCATGATGATCTTCGAGGCGGTCGGCTCCCACATGATCGAGCCGTCGAGGCGCCCGGCCTTGAAGTTGGAGGTCTGCACCTCGATGTTCTGGTTCAGGTACTGCTCGGGCTTGATGCCGAACTTGCGCATCATTTCCTGGCCGCTGCGGTCGGTGCAGCTGCCCTTCGCCACCGCCACCCGCTTGCCCTGCCACCACTTCACCGCCTCTTCCGGGCTCTTGAAGTCGGGCGCCTCGTTGCGCGAAAGGAACACGCTACACTGGTCGTTCGCCAGGCCGAGCACCGCCACCATGCGCAGCTCGCGCACGTTTTGCTTGCTGATCGCGACGATGGTCGGCATGTCGCCCATGTAGCCGATGTCGTTCTTGTCGGCGAGCATCGCGTTGCCGACGATCGCGCCCTGCAGGCCGATCTCCCATTCGACCGTGGAGCCGGCCGGCAGGTACTTCTTCCACAGCTCCATCTCCTTCTGGATCACCGCGGACCAGGCCTGGGTGTAGTAGGGCTGGTACCCGATCGTCAGCTTGATCGGGGTGCCGGGCTTGCCGTAGTCCTTCGCGAAAGCGAGCGGTGCGAGCGCCGCCAGCGCCATCGAGACCACTGCCGCGGCAGCGTAACTCCTGAATGGCTTGCTCATGGGTTCGACCTCCTCCGTGATTGATTGACCGTCTGCAAACGCTTTCACTACCTTGCTCCAGCCGCCAGAAATCGCGCGACCAGCCCCGCGAGGCGCCGCATCACGAGATACCCCGAGGCGGGATCGGACTCGAGCAGCTTCAACGCCCGTTTGCCGTTGATGCGCAACACCACCGAATTTTCGAGCGCCCGGGCGCTGGCGATGCGCGCCGGCGTGCCTTCCAGCAGCGCCGCCCAGCCGAACACCTCGCCCTTGTTGAGCATGAACCCGCCGGGCGCGGCGCGCTCGCCCCGTCCGATCAGAAACTCGATGCGCCCCGAGTCGAGCACGAAGAAGTCCTCGGCCGGGTCGCCGGGACGGTAGAGCACCGCGCCGGCTTGGTGGTTTTCGCGCTTCGCCATCCCGGCCAGCTTTTCCAGGATGGACGCGTCCAACCCGTTGAACAGCTCGCCCACGTCGATGGCCGTGTTGTCGCCGCCGAGATAAAGCGCATCACCCTCGCGCGCAAGCGGTTAGCGCTGCAGCGGCGCCTCGGCGATGCCGAGCGGCGCGCCGGTGCGCACGTCCCACTGCCACAGGTGCATATGGCAGGTGAGCGTCGAGCCGTCGAACAGACCCTCGCACAACGGCACCTCCTGGTGCGGGCAGATCGCCTGGAAGCCGAAGAACTCGCCGCCCGCGTTTGCCACTACGAGCTTGAGGCCGCCCTCGGCTTCGCATTCCTTGAGGCCGTTCTCGGGAACGTCGGCTACGCGGCAGATCATGCGCCTCGCCATCAGCTGAACTTGTCGTAGCGGATGTTATCGGTGGTGAGCTTGGCGTCGAGCAGCAGCACGCGAATCGCCGCATCGACCGCGGGCGGCGGCCCGGCGACATGGGCGCGTACGTTCTGGTACTTGCCCGCCATCGCGCGCTTCGCCACCTCGTGCACCAGGCCGCGGTCGAAGCGCAGGCCGGGCCACGCCTTTCTCGTCTCCTCGGAAACATCCTCCTCGGAGAGCGCAACGGTGATCTCGGCCTTCGGATAGCCAGAAAGCTCCCTCAGGAAAAAGGCGTCGCGCATGGTACGCACGCCGAAGAAGACCCACACCTTGTGGCGCTCGAAGTAGCCGGCCTCGGCCGCGCGCGCCAGGATCGACATCATCCCGGCGATGCCGCTGCCGCCGGCGATGCATAGGATGTTGCGCGCGAGGCCGGGATCGAAGGTCGCCTTGCCGAGGGGCCCGACGAGCTCGATGCGAGTGGCCGCGGCGCGGTCGGAAAACAGCCACTGCGAAAAGCCGCCGCCGGGCTTCATCTTCACCACGAACTCCAGGCGCTTCGCCGCGCGTGCGAAGTTCACCATCGAGTAGCCGCGCATGCCGCGCACGCCGGGCGCGCTCACCGCCATGAACTGGCCCGCATCGAACTCGCACGGCACGTCGAGCTCGACCTCGAGCGCCGCCACGTCGTGCGTCAGCGGGCGCACCGCGCCGACGGTGCCGGCGAGGGCGCCGACGCGGCACGCGCCGGGATCGGCGGGATAGACGAAGCTCGACACCTCGATCGACACGTCGCTCTGCGCCGCGCACTGGCACATTAGGAATTCGCCGCGCTCGGGCTTGATGTGCTTGCGCCCGGGCGCCTCAGGCCAGCCGTCGTCGATCGCGCCGTCGACGAGCTTGGCCTTGCAGGTGCCGCAGGTGCCGGTGGCGCACTCGTAGGGCAGGCCGGCTTGCGCGCGCAGGCCGGCGTAGAGGATTTTTTCCCCTTTGTCCGCTTCAAAGTGGAAGGCGCGGTTTCGGGCGTTCACCTGGACGCGCATCCGCTCGGCTCAGAACGGGATGTGGGAGCCGAAGCCGAGCTGGCGCGTCTCCATGCGCACGACGCGGCTGGCGAGCTTGGGCGTGGCGCCGTCGAGCTTCACCGTATCGATGAGGCGCGCCACGCCGAACAGCTCGGTCGCGCCGCCGTCGAGCGCGGTGCGGAATACCTGCAGCGCGGAGACCACCTCGGCCTGCCGCCCGTCCAGCTTCACCGTGTACACCGTGGCGTGGCGCACGAGCGGTGAGTGGTCGCTGTTGTGCCGCGGCAGGTTGGTGAACAGCGCCTCCATGCCGGCGCGGTCGTGGTCGAGCCAGACCATCTCCTTGCGGATCTCCGGGCTGTAGACCGTCACCTTGTAGCGAAAGCCCGCGTCGCACAGCTCGAGGAAGCCCTTGAAGTCGCGCTCGTCGAGCGCCATGCACGAGCGGTAGACCAGCTCCTCGATCTGCGCGCGCTGCTCCATGGCGCTCACGCCGCGACGCGCGCCGGCCGGTTGCCGCGGAACGGATCGTAGGCCGCGCGGCCCATGCGGCGGCTCCACTCGGCATAGAAGTGGCGCATGCCGACCTCGTCGTGGATGGTGCTGCCCTCCTCGCGGCCGTGGAGCACCCAGCGGCTGCCGGTGCCTTCGCGCAGCGCACGGCCCTGGCCGTGGACCGCGAGCAGGTCCTCGTGCAGGTTGCGGCCGAACGGCCCCCAGATCGTGTTGTGGTCGAACACGCGCTGCGCGCGCTGCGCCGGCGTGTCGCTCTTGAGCCCCAGGCCGCGGAACTCGATCGCCACCCTGTTCGGGCCGAGCGGAATCGCGGTGTCGATGCGCAGCACTGAGGTGCGCAGGTTGTAGGTCAAGCCCGGAAAGAGATCCACCATGTACCAGCCGCCGGGCGTGAGCCCCGGCCAGCCGACGGCGCGCTCCTTCGAGCCTTCGTACTTGTCGTACTGGATGCTCATCGAGCCGACGCTGGCGTGGCCGTTGGCGAACGCGGTGTACCTCCGGTCGAAGTAGCCGGGCTGCATCATGCCGGTGATGCGGTTAAAGTAGTGCACGAAGTCGTGATAGAACTCGCTGTTCGTGTCGTGCCACAGCTTGTAGTTCGTGTTCACGATCGCCCGGTTGAAGTGGAACACTTCCATCGGCTCGACCATGTACGGCGCGAGGATGTCCATCGCCGGGCCGATGTAGTCCTTGAGCGAAGCGGCGGCATCGTCGAGGTTCACCCAGATGAAGCCGCCGAAGGCGGCCTCGGTCCTCACCTCCCGCAGCGACGCGTCCTCCTTGCCGAAACGGTCCTGATAGCCCTGCTCGGCGCGCGAGATTTCGAGGCAGCTGCCGCGGGTATCGTATGACCACGCGTGGAAGATGCAGGTCATGCGCTTAGCGTTGCCGGCCGGGTCGTACAGGATGGTGTTGCCGCGGTGCGGGCAGATGTTGTAGAAGCCGCGCACCTTCTGGTCGTCGCCGCGCACGACGATCAGCGGCACGCCGCTCGGGTGGGTGAAGAGGCGATAGTCGAAGGGGTTCGCGATTTCAGACTCGTGGCAGGCGATGATCCAGGAGGGCTTGAACAGCTTCTCCTTCTCCTCCTCGAAGATCGCCTCGTCGGTATAGATGCGCGAATCGACGTAGTGCGTCGCCGGAAATTTCGGCGGCGCGTCCCAATCAGCGGCGGACTTGGCCATGCGCTTCGGTCTCCTTCAGCGAAATTCTGTGCCGCGATGCGCGAGCACCGCAAGACGCCCGCCGTCTATGCTCATGCGCATTTCCTTATGCCTTCACCTGCAATTCGACATGCAGCGGGTCGCTTGCGTGTCGGGCCGGTCGTCGATCAGGAAGCCGTTGCGGTTCGGCATCTGCACCCGCGGCATGTTCTGCGCGTCCATCACCGCGTCGCCGGGCACCAGGCCGTTCAGGCTGAGCAGGTAAGCCGACACCGCGTACACCTCGTCGTTCGTGAGGGTCTGCGGCCGGTCCATCGGCATCGCGCGGCGGATGTAGTCGAACAGGATCGGCGCGTACGGGTACATGCTGCCCGGCGTGAGCACGCGCGGCGAGCTGTTCATCGAGCCGATGCCGCCGACCATCGTGCCGTACACCGGCCCGCCCTTCGCGTCGGCGCCGTGGCAGGCGACGCACTTTGCCGCGTACAGCTTCTGCCCCTCGGCCACCGAGCCGCGGCCCGCCGGCAGCCCGGCGCCGTCGGGCGTGCGGACGTCGATGTTCCACGCCGTGAGGTCCGCCTCCGAGACCGGCTTGCCGAAGCGGGGCTTGTCCGGCAGCGGCTGCACCGGATGCGGACCCGAGGCGCCGAGCGGGATACCGGTCGACGATTTGGCCTGCATGCCTCCACTGCTGCCGCCCGTGCTCGTACAACCCACGAGGACCGCAGCGCCAAGCAAGACAAAAACCCGCTTATGCCTGGCCGATGACATTGCGCACCTCCCCGTTGTCCGACACCGCCCATGGCTGGATCGCGTTGTGGTGCTGCACGAAACCGACGATCGCACGCTTCTTCTGGATGTCCTGCACGCTCGGCTGCACGTAGCCGTTGCTGTCGAGCGCGCGGCTCATCAGCGTCGCGGGCTTGCCGTCCCAGGTCCACGCCGCCTTGAAGCGCGTGAGGCACTTGTCCATGATCGGCTCCTCGAGCTGCGCCTCGCGCCAGGTCTTGCCGCCATCGGTCGAGACATCCACCGCGCGCACCTTGCCGGCGCCCGACCAGGCGAGGCCGCTGATCTCGTAAAAGCCGGGGCCCTTGAGCTTCATGCCACCTGAGGGACTGGTGATCACCGACTTGCATTCCATCACCATGCTGAACTGGCGCCACTTGCCGTCGGGCATCGGATCCGTGTAGCGCGCGGTCTCGCTGCGGAAATGCCACGGCTGCTCGCCGATCTTGATGCGCCGCAGCCACTTCACGCTGATGTTCCCCTCCCAGCCGGGAAGCAGCGCGCGCGCCGGGTAGCCGTTCTCCGGGCGCAGCGCCTCGCCGTTCATCGCGTACACGATCAGCGTGTCGTCGAGCATCTTCTCCATCGGCACCGAGCGCGTGTGTGCCGATGCATCGGCGCCCTCGAGCAGCGCCCACTTGCCTTTCGGGTCGACGCCGGCCTCGTCGAGAAGGGTCGACACCGGCACGCCGGTCCACAGCGCGCCCGAGAGCAGGCCGTGCGTCTGCTGCACGGTGGTCGACGCGGGCTTGAGCCAGTCGGTGAGGCCGTTGCCCGAGCACTCGAGGAAGTAGAAGCGCGACACCGACGGATAGCGATGCAGGTCGTCCATGGTGAACTCGAGCGGCTGCTTCACCAGGCCGTGGATCACGAGTCGGTGCACGTTCGGATCGATCTCGGGCGTGCCGGCATGATGGCGCTCGTACACCAGCCCGTTCGGCGTGATGATGCCCGGCTGGTGCTGGAGCGGCGTCATGCTCCAGTCCGACAGGTTCTGCCGGTTCTTGAGCACGTCGGTGCGCCTGCGCTTGACGTGCGCCTCGAACTTGGAGGGCATGCCGTACGCGGCCTCGTCGATGATCCGCCCCGGCTCCCGGTTGGTCGACGGCACGGGCAGCGGCGCGGCGCGCGCTGCGCCGGCGGCGGCGAATGCGCCTCCGGTCAGCGCTGCGGTCTTGCGAATGAAGTTCCTGCGGCCGGGCTTGCTTGCCATGGGTCCTCCTCCCGATGGGTTGTCTTTCCGTCCAGCAAATCGAGTATGCCCCCGGCGCTTCGCCGCAAGCAAGATGCTTGTTAGGCAAGCGTTTCTCGGGGAAACATTGTGCGTCGCATGGTTTCTGATGCACGTCAAATCGTGCGCCGCGCCCCGGCGTAGCATCGGCCGCAGTCATGGAAAGGGGTTCGCCGATGCCACTCCAATTCCCCCGCTTTCAGCCCGGCTGGGCCACGCCCATCGCGGTCCAGCACCGCCCGTCGTTTCTCGCCTGGCTCCTGAAGGCCCCGGACCGCCGCGCAGACTGCATCGCGCGCCGCCAGGGACAATGCCCCGGGCTGGGTCAGTGCCACGACTGCGCCTGGTCGGCGCGGCCGCGCGATTGAGCGCCTAGCTGCAGGAGGGCGCGATGTCGGGCGGCGGCATGACGATCCGGCCCCGCTCGTCGCGCTCCAGCTTGGCGCACGTCTCCCGGTAGCGCGCCGGCAGATGCGGCGCGAGCTCGGCGAGGCACGCGAGTTCGAGCAACGGCAGATAGCCGCATTGCAGGTGCTCGACGATCGCTTCGCCGTGGCGCGTGAAATCCGGTCCGACGAAGAGTCCCGCCTGCTCCAGGCCGATCAGCGCCTCGGACACGCCGAGCGTGCCGCCGAGGTGCGATGCGCTTACGAAAGGCTCGGCGAAGCGCACGCGCAGCCGCGAGCCCTCCAGCAGCCGCTTCCAGCGGTTCTCCACCCCGAGCGCGGCGAGGCCGAAGTTGCCGGGATGCCGGCTCGTATTCGGCCCGCAGCGGCTCAGTGCCTGTCGCGTCAAGCTCGTGAGTCGCTGCTGCAGGGCCGGGGAAAGCCGAACTTCCCTGCCGCCCAGCCGCAGCGACACCTCGTCGGCCACCGCGCGCGGCCCCCATAACAGCAGTGCCAGCAAGAAATACTTCACTTGAGCTGGTCGTCGAATTTCTTCAGCACGCGCTCGCGCAGCTCGGCCGTGGCCTTCACCACCGGCGGAAACTCGCCGAGCATCTCGAACGGGCGGCAGGCGTCGATCACCGCGCGCGAGTTCCACGTCACGCCGCGCGGCAGGCGCGGGTCGAGCGGCCCGCTCCAGTGGCGGCGGATGAAGTCGATGTCCTCGGCGGGGTCGCAGCGCGTGCACATCGCCCAAATCACCTCGTCCAGGTTCGCCGGGTCGACGTCTTCGTCGACCACCACGACGAAGCGCCCGAGGTAGGAGCCAGACTGGCAGCTCGCGGCGAGCATCGCCGCCTGCTTCGCATGGCCGGCGTAGGCCTGCTTGATCGAGATCACGTTGAACATGCGCGCACAGCCGGCCTCGTGCACCCAGACGCCGCGCACGCCGCCCAGGCCCGCGCGCTCGACCTCGTCCCAGATCATCCCGGCCTTCATCACGCACTTCGAGTACGAGAAGTCCGACGGCGGCACCATCGGGCAGGCGATGCCGAGGATCGGCTCGTTGCGGTGGTAGATGCGCTCGACCCGCACCACCGGCTGCTCGCTGCGCCCGCCGGCGTAGTAGCCGGTGAACTCGCCAAACGGCCCCTCGGGCGCGGTCTCGCCCGGGTGCATCGCGCCCTCAAGCACGATCTCGGCGTGCGCCGGCATGGGCAGCCGGTAGACCTCGCTTTCGATCACGTCGTAGGGCGCGCCGCGATGGCCGGCGGCGTAGTCGTACTCGGAAAGCCCGAAGCGGATCTCGTTGCCGCCGGCGAGGAAGAGCAGCGGATCGTGGCCGCAGCTGATAAGGACCGGGCAGGGCTTGCCCTCCTTCCAGTACTTTTCGCGGATCTGCCTGCCGTGCTTGCCGGGCGAGATCCACAGTCCGACGCGGTCGGGCCCCTGCACCATCGAACGGTAGGTGCCGCAGTTCACCCAGCCCTGCTCCGGGTCGCGCATGATCACGAGATCGTCGGTGCCGATGTAGCGTCCGCCGTCGTGCTCGTGGAGCAGCGGGGCTGGGAAGCGCAACACATCTATATTCTTGCCGCTGAGGATGTTCTCGAGAATCGCTCCGTCCTTGACGACCCGAGGCGGGATCGGCTTGTGCGTCTTCATGCGGTCGCGGTACGCGCGTACCACGTCGAGCGGATGCGAAGGCACCGGGAAGCCGAGCAGGATCGCCAGCCGCTTCGCGGAATTGGTCGCGCCGGAGAACGCGCGAAAGCCCTTCGGATAGCCCGGAATGTCCTCGAAGAGGAGCGCGGGCGGCGAGTCCTCGCGGTAGACGATCTCCGCGAGCGTACCCATCTCGAGCTTCCAGTCGGCGCCGCGGATGCGGCGCAGCTCGCCCGCGCGCTCTAGGCGCTCGATCGCCTCCCGCAGGTCCGCGTGCGGCCGGTCATATTCGTTCCACAGCCCGGGCTTCTCAATACGTCCCACGAAACGCGTCGAAACCCGAGGTGTAGGTCATATTGGTGATCGCATGGTTCCGGTTGACGAGCGGCCGGTTGAAGAGGCGATGCCGCATGCTGCGCGTCTCGTGCTCGATCTGGAACAGCCTGCGGCCGTCCTTCGGATCGACGATCCACTGGAAGCGCCATTCGTCGGCGTCGGTCTCCATCGTGATCAGGTTGCGCTCCTTCAGCCAGTGGTAGGGCGAGGCGAAGTCGGCGATGTAGACCTGGATGTGGTGGTTGTCGTACTCGGGCAGCGGCCTGGAGGTCTCGCTGAAATACAGGCGCTGGTGGCGCCCGACGCTCACCGCTGCTCGCCCGCCTTGCGCTTTCGATGGCGTTTTCATCACTTGCTGGTAGAACCTGGCGATCCCGTCGGCCGTGCCCTCCGGCACGTCGAAGTCGACGTACACGATGCCGAGCTCGGTGTTGCCGAACTCGGGCGACGGCGCGTGGCAGCGCACCCGGTTGCCCCAAGGGCAGGTGGCCTCCACAAAGTCTTCCTGTCTACGGAAAGAAAACTTGTTCGGCAGCTCCGGCGCGACGCGTTTCATCTCCTTGCCCGCGTGCTCGAACCGCTTCACGAGATCGTCGAGGCTGGGGACGACAAAGCCGATCGTGCCGCGCACCACCTCGGGCTTCGAGCCGCGGCTCGGCAGGTGGCACTGGGTGCGCCCGAAGTTGACCCACATGTTCTCCAGGCCGGTGAAAAGATACGGATCGCGCGTGCCGCCGATTCCGGTGACGTAGAAGAGCGTCGCGAGCCGCTGGTCGTCGACCACCACGTTAAAGTGCTCGAGGTGGACGATGTTGCCCACGACGTGGGCGTCGCGGTCGTACTGCTTGAGCTTCTCGGGTGCGTTCATATGGCTAGTTTATTCCCCATAGTCGATTCGCGAAATCGGGGTAATTGGCCGCCATCTCCCTGGCAACGGAGCCGCGCAGCAGCGCCAGGTCTTCTTCGGAAGGGTCGGCCGTTGGCGGGATCAGGGGTGGGGAGTCGTAGTCGAAGCCGGTCTGGCTGCGGACGTCCTCGCCGTCGTGGACGCTCTCGAGACGAAAGCGGCGCTTCTCCCGCTGCCAGGAGAAGAGCGCCTTGCCGGTGAGCAGGGCCGCCGGGTTGCCGGCGGCCGAGATGAACTCGACCTTCGGCACGAGTACGCGCCTGGAGTGCTCTTCGCGGAAGAGGATGACGTTCCTCACCACCGAGTACATGAAGGCCGAGCCGAAGGAGCCCGGGAAACGGCGTCCTTCGGCGCGGACCAGGTTGATGTTCGCCTCGCCGTCGATCTGCGCACCGCCGAGGAAGAAGACATCGATGCGCCCCTGCCCGGCGAGGTCGAAAAGCTCGCGCGAGCCCTCGGTGAA
>DASYPG010000540.1:0-6087 GCA_036006885.1 Burkholderiales bacterium
TGCGGTGGGAAAGCGCTGCGGGCGGCACTCCACCGCGCAGCGCTTCATCAACAAGCGGCTCGCGGACGCGGCGCGGAGCCACCAGGTGGTGGTGCGCCTCAAGGGCGGCGACCCGATGCTGTTCGGTCGCGCCCACGAGGAAATCGCGTACCTGCGCGCGCGAGGCGTTCGGGTGGAAGTGGTGCCGGGCGTGACGGCGGCGCTCGCGGCGAGCGCGGACCTCGGCATCTCGCTCACGCGCCGCGGTGCCGCGCGCAGCGTCGCGCTGGTGACACCGCGCGTCGGCGAGGGCGAGCACGAGAGCCGCTGGGTGGCGTCGGTGATCGCCGCGGACACGGTGGCGATTTACATGGGCGCCGGCGAAGCTTCGGCAATCACCGCGGCCTTGATCGCCGCCGGCAAGCCGGCGCACACGCCACTCGCACTGGTCGAGGACGCATCCTTACCCGGCATGCGCGTCCAGCTCGCGACGCTTGCCGACCTGCCGCGTCTCGCCACGCGCGGCGGCCCGACGCTGATCCTGCTCGGCGAGGTTTACCGGGAAGCGCTGACGGCGGCCGGCCTTCAACGGCCAGGCGATCGGCTCCGGATCAGCCACACGCTGTAGAGAACGAGCGCCGCGAAGCAAACCAGCGACCATTCGGCGATCGACAGCCGCAGGAAGGTCCAGTCGACCGCGGCGCATTCGCCGGTCCCCGAGATCAGGGTCTTCAGAGTGCGGCCGAGCGGGAAGTTCTCCACCATGAAGAACAGATCCGGACCGCATTGCGGCACCTTGTCGGGGGGCAGGTGCTGGAGCCATACCTGGCGGCCCGCCGCGGCGGCGCCGCCGAGCGCGAACAACGCCGCGAGCACGCCGTAGACGGCTGCGCCCAGCCGGCGCGGGGCATGCACCGCGGCGATCAGGCACACCGCCATCACCGCCATGAAAAAGCCGCGCTGCACGAGGCACAGCGGGCAGGGCTCGAGCCCCTTGGCGTACTGCAGGTAGAAGCCGAAGCCGAGAAGGAGCGCGCAGGCGAGCGCGGCGAGGAAAAAGCGGCGCGACATGCCCTCAATCTTACTTCTGCTAGGCGCAGAAGTATTCGACGACCTGGTCGGTGCGCGCGCGCGGCTGGCCGAAGGCGACCCAGCCGTGCTTGCGCAGCGTGAAGCTCGCCTGCTGCAGGCGGACCTCGGCCTCGCCTTCTTCGGTGACGTAGGTGCCGTTGGTGCTGTGGTCGATCAGGACGAATTCGCCGGCGCGCTGCTCGATGGTGCAGTGGCGCCGCGAGGCGAGGTCGTCGAGGATGATCACCGCGCACTGGAAGTCGCGGCCGAGGCTCACCGGATTGTGCTCCCCTTTCGCGATCACCTCGGTGATGCCGTATTGCAGGCGCAGCGTCTCGTGGCGCGGCGGCTTCGGCAGCGCTGCGCCGAGGCGCGTGGTGTTCTCGTTCACGCGCCACACGAACTCGCACAGCCCGAGCGAGCTCACCGGGTCGAGCGCCTGCGACGGCCGCACCGTGCGCATGCGGCTGCGGTAGCTGTGCCCGAGCACCGCCGCGGTGTCGCGCGAGGTGATGATCTGCTCCTTCTGCGCCTCCTCAATCAGGCGCGAGGTCATGCTGACGGTGTCGCCGAGCACGTCGCCGTTGCGCACCACGACGGGACCGGACTGAAAGGCGATGCGCACTCCAAGCTTGGTGTTGCCCACCGGCGGCAGCGCGTCGGCCGCCATCTGCATCGCAGAAGCCGCGTCGGCTGCGGCAGTCGGCGCGGGGAACAGCGCCATGACTTCGTCGCCGGAGGCGCGAACGAAGGTCGCGCCGCCGTCCCACGCCGCGCGCTCGAGCACCGCGACGCAATTCTGGATCGCCTGCAGCGCCTTGGTCGGCCCGGCGCTGGCGTAGACCCTGGACGCGTCCCGCCGCAGATCGGCGAGCAGGACGGTCCCTTGCCAAGTCGAATCCATAAATCTTCCCCCGGTCAGTATGGGAGTTTCCCGGGCGCGGGCGACGATTGCCATGAGAGATTTCACACGGCCGGCACGCCGACGATGTCGGCGCGCCGACTGAGAAATTTGTCACACTTGCTGGTACCGCTTCCTGAACCCGTCCCACACACCGTCGTAGTCCTTTTGCAGCTCGGGGGCGCTCATGGCGGCGCGAGTGGGGCGAAAGACGTAGCGCGACTCCCACATGAAGGCGAGCGTGTTCTCGATTTTCTGCGGCTTGAGCTCGGCGGCCACGGCTTTCTCGAAGGAAGACAGGTCCGGTCCGTGCGCCGACATGCAGTTGTGGATCGAGATGCCGCCGGGCACGAAGCCGCCGGACTTCGCGTCGTAGGCGCCGTGCACCAGGCCCATCAGCTCGCTCATCACATTGCGGTGGAACCACGGCGGCCGAAAGGTGTCCTCGGCGACCGTCCAGCGCGGCGGGAAGATCACGAAGTCGCAATTCGCAACGCCGACCTGCGCCGAAGGCGATGTCAGCACCGTGAAGATCGACGGATCGGGATGATCGAAGCTCACGGTGTTGATCACCATGAACTTCGCCAGATCGTACTTGTAGGGCACGTAGTCGCCGTGCCAGGCCACGACGTCGAGCGGCGAGTGCGCGAGCTCGCTCGCCCAGAGCCCGCCCATGAACTTGGCTACCACCTCGCAACGGCCGCGATCCTCGAACGTGGCCACCGGTGCCTGGAAGTCGCGTTGCTGTGCGAGGCCTTGCGAGCCGATCGGTCCGAGCTCGGGCAGCCGAAACGGCTGGCCGTAGTTCTCGCACAGGTAGCCGCGCGCCGCTTCGGCAAGCTCGACCCTGAACTTCATGCCGCGCGGCACGACCGCGATCTCGCCGGGCTCGACGTGCAGCGTGCCCAGCTCGGTCGGAAGCACGAGCGCGCCTTGTTGCGGCACGAACATCAGCTCGCCGTCGGCGTTCCAGAAGCAGCGCTCGGCCATGGAGCGGTTGGCGCGATAAACATGCACCGCGAGCCCGCTCTGGCTGGCGGGGTCGCCGCAGCCGGCGATGGTGGTGAGGCCTTCGACGAAGTCGCGCGATTGCGTCGGCATCGCCAGCGGATTCCAGCGCAGGCGGTTGGGCGGAGTCTCTGCTTCCGAGAACGGACCCGAGCGCAGCTCGCCGTCCGCAATGCGGCGATATGCAGGATGCATCGCCGACGGGCGTAGCTTATAGAGCCAGGTGCTGCGATTTTCGGCGCGCGGCGCGGTAAACGCGCTGCCCGAGAGCACTTCGGCGTAAAGCCCTTTCGGGGCCTGCTGGGGAGAATTGCGCCCGACGGGCAGCGCTCCGGAGACCGCCTCCGACGAGAAATGATTCGAAAAGCCTTGCTGATAGGCGAGTTGCATGGTTCCTCCGGTCGACCTTGGGTTGCGTCACCGTTTGCGTAACCTGTTGAGGCCAAAGGTTATTGTCAGTGCCCGGCGACGAAATGACCCACCCCGTTCGCGCAAAGCATAGCCCGCGCGCCAAGAATCGATTATCGTTACGGTGGGGGAGTTAGAACGCAGCGAGGGGGGCGGGGGTGGGAACGCCAATTCGCGTGATGCTCGTGGGCGAGTATCGCGTTGCTCTATTTGGTTTGGACAGGCTGATCAACGAACGGCGCCCGGCGATGGAGATCGTCGCGACGGCGACTTCGTGCGCGCTTGCATGCACGCTTGCCGCGCGGGTGCAGCCGGATGTCGTGGTGATCGATCCCGAGCATGGCTGCGAGAGCGTGGGCGAGATCATTCCGACCCTCGTGGCCGAGCACGGAGCGCGCGTGCTGATGCTCGTCGGGCAGCGAGATCAGAGCGTCCGCGAAAGCTTCGTGCTGCGCGGCGCATCCGGCGTGGTGCAGAAGGACGAAGCGCCGGAGACGCTGGTCAAGGCGATCGAGAAGGTGCATCGCGGCGAGCTGTGGCTCGATCGCTCCACGACCGGCAGGCTTTTCGTGGAGATGTCGCGGCGCAAGCACGACTCAAACACCAACCCCGAGCAGATTCGACTCGCTTCCCTCACCCAGCGTGAGCAGGATGTCGTGCGCAAGCTCGTCACAGTGCCGGGCGCGGACAACAAGAGCCTCGCCACGAGCCTGCACATCGGCGAGCACACGCTGCGCAATCACCTGAGCCGCATCTACGA
The DNA here is from genome assembly GCA_036006885.1 of Burkholderiales bacterium. Classification (GTDB taxonomy): domain Bacteria; phylum Pseudomonadota; class Gammaproteobacteria; order Burkholderiales; family SG8-39; genus SCGC-AG-212-J23. The sequence goes on from DASYPG010000540.1 coordinate 4,128, forward strand.
CAAGCTCGGCGTGCCCAACCGCCTCGAGCTGTACGTTTTTGCGACGCGCAACGGCCTCACGGCCCAGCTATGATTTTCTCGATGGGTCTGCGTCCGCCTAGGGCGCGGGCCAGAACGGCGCGACCAGGCAGGTGATGATTACGGCCGACAGGATGATCTGGAAAACCGCCTGACCTAGGCGCGGCGCGCCGTTCCAAGCGCGATAGTGATGACTGATGCGGTTCGCGATCATCTGCTGGCGTGTGAAATAGTTCACAGCAGAGTGCTCCAACCGCACGAACCTGGCAATAGGAATTTCCGACTGGTCGCGGCGGGCGCAAGCTAACACCGCGGCGGCGATTTCGCCCCGAAGTCCCTTAGTTCATTCAGGTTTTGACGTGTATCCGTTCGGGTTGCGCGATTGCCAGCGCCACACATCCCGGCACATGGCATCGATGTCGAAGTGCGCCTTCCACCCGAGCTCGCTCGCGGCGAGCGATGCGTCGGCGAAGCAGGAAGCCACGTCGCCCGGCCGGCGTGCCGAAAATTCGAGCGGGATGGCCCGACCGCTGGCGCGCTCGAACGCCTTGGCGGCATCCAGCACCGAATAGCCGCGTCCTGTGCCGAGGTTCACGGTGAGCGACGGTTTTCCGCGTTCGAGGTAAGCGAGCGCCGCCACGTGGCCCTCGGCGAGATCGACGACGTGGATGTAGTCGCGCACTCCGGTTCCGTCGGGCGTGGGGTAATCGGTTCCCCAGACGCGCAGGGAGGGGCGGCGGCCGATTGCGACTTGCGAGATATACGGAAAGAGGTTGTTCGGAATGCCGTTCGGGTCTTCGCCCAGCTGCCCCGAGGGATGCGCGCCGGTGGGGTTGAAGTAGCGCAGCGCGGTGTGGCGAAACCTCGGTTCGGAGGCGGCGAAGTCCGCGAGCAGATGCTCGATGACGAGCTTGGTCTTGCCGTAGGGGTTGGTCGGCGCGAGGCGGTGCGATTCCGGAATCGGCAGCTCCTGCGGCTCACCGTACACGGTGGCCGACGAGCTGAACACCATGCGGCGCACTCGGTGCCGCGCCATGGCCTCGAGCAGCTCGACCGTGCCGCCGACATTGTTGGCGTAATAGAGCAGCGGCTTCTCGACCGACTCGCCCACCGCCTTGAGCCCGGCGAAATGGACCACCGCGTCGAGCGGCGCCTGCGAGAAGATGCGCTCGAGCGCGGCTGCGTCGCGCAGGTCCGCCTGGTGGAACGTGATGGAAGCCGCGGGCGCGATCTCGCGCAGGCGATCGAACACCATGGACTTGGAATTGACCAAGTTGTCGACGATCACGAGCGCATAACCGGCCTGCGCCAGCGCGAGGCAGCTGTGCGAGCCGACGTAGCCGAGCCCGCCGGTGACGAGGATGGTTGGCACGTTCAAATTTTACCGGGCGCGAAAAAGAAACCCCGCCGTGGCGGGGTTTGGAGAGGCTCGGTTTTGGAGGCCGAAGCAGGCTTCGCTGGGAGGGGGCGGAGCCCAGGGTCGATTCAACATTCCCACGGTTGCAGCGCGTGAGCCCCGGCCTAGTCCGAGCAGAACCTTTTGTGAACTGCTACACGCGCGCCGTTATCATGCAGCCCCATGCCACGCACACCGCTTAAGGAGTTCGAGCCGGCCCTCAAGAAGAGGCTCGAGGAGCTCTGGGGTACCCCGCCGAACCTGTACCGAGCGCTCGCCAACCATCCCGCTGTCGTCGCCGCCTGGACCGAGTTCGCAAACACGCTGCGCCACGGCAGCCGCACGCCGCGCGCTTTGCGCGAGCTCGTGATCCTGCGGGGCGCGCAGGTCTGCGCGTCGGAGTACGAGTGGGCCCAGCACCTGCGCATGGCGCGCAAGGCCGGAGTGCGCGAAGCGCAGATCGCCGCGCTCGCCGCCTGGCGCACGTCGCCCGAGTTCGACGCAAGGGAAAGGGCGGCCCTGCAGCTCGCGGAAAGCGTGACCTCC
>DASYPG010000541.1:0-19974 GCA_036006885.1 Burkholderiales bacterium
GGCCCTGTCCGTTTCGGTTCCCGTGCCGATGCCCACCGGCAGCCTTGAGGCGTACATCCAGACCGTCAACCGGTTCCCGATCCTGAGCGCCGACGAAGAGCGCTCGCTCGCCCGGCGCTTCCAGCAGGAGGGCGACCTCGACGCCGCCCGCGGCCTGGTGCTGTCGCACCTGCGCCTGGTCGTCGCCCTCGCCCGGGGTTACCTCGGCTACGGCCTGCCGCACGCCGATCTCATCCAGGAGGGAAACATCGGCCTCATGAAGGCCGTGAAGCGCTTCGATCCGGAGCGCGGTGTGCGGCTCGTGTCGTTCGCCATCCACTGGATCAAGGCCGAGATGCACGAGTACATCCTGCGCAACTGGCGCCTGGTCAAGGTGGCCACCACCAAGGCCCAGCGCAAGCTCTTCTTCAACCTGCGCTCGATGAAAAAGGGGCTGGCCCCGCTGACGAGCGAGGACGTGTCGCGAGTGGCGCGCGAGTTGCGCGTCAAGCCGGAGGAAGTGGTCGAGATGGAAACGCGCCTCTCGGGCCAGGAAGTCGCCTTCGAAGCCGACCAGAACGACGAGTCCGTCTACGCCCCGGTGAATTACCTCGCGGCCGACCAGGACGCAGAGCCGCTGCGGGTGCTAGAAGCGAAGCAGTCGGAGCAGACGCGGGCCGCGGGACTGGCGACCGCGCTGGAGAGCCTGGACCCGCGCAGCCGCCGCATCGTCGAGGCCCGCTGGCTGCGCGAGGACGACACCGCGACCCTGCACGAGCTCGCCGCCGAGTTCAAGGTCTCAGCGGAGCGCATCCGCCAGATCGAGGCGAAAGCGTTCCAAAAGATGCGGCAGGCGCTTCCCGCCCCGGCCTAGCCCGACTCTTTCAAAAGAGTTTTCAGGTCCTCCGGGAGGTCGGAGGCGAGCCGGTCCGGGCGCACGAACAGGCGCAGCCGCCCCCGCGGGTCGATCACGTAGGTCTGCCCGCTGTGGTCGACGCTGTAGCCGTCGGCAGTCTTGCGCTTTTCGTAATAGACCTTGAACTCGCGTGCCGCGCGCTGCGTGGCCGCGGCGTCGCCGTAGAGTCCCAGGAAGCGCGGATCGAAGGCGGTGACGTACTTGCCGAGCTCTTCCCTCGTATCGCGCTCCGGGTCCACCGTGACGAAGAGCACCTGGACGCGCTCGGCGTCCGGCCCGAGCCCCTTCATGACCTGCGAGATATCGGCGAGCGTGGTCGGACAAACATCGGGGCAGTGCGTAAAGCCGAAGAACACCAAGACCGCCTTGCCGCGAAAGTCCTCCAGGCGGCGCGGCCGGCCGGTGTGGTCGGTGAGCTCCAGGGTCTTGCCGTAGTCGGCCCCGGTGATATCGGTGCTCTTGAAGCGCGGGCCGCTGCCGTCGCAGCCCGCAGCCAGGAAGAGGCTACAGATAATGATCGACCAGAAGCGCGGCAAAGAGGAGCGCAAGGTAGAGAATCGAGTAGCGGAAGGTCTTCTGCGCGAGCGCATCGCTATACACGCGGTAGATGCGCAGCGCATACGAGAGAAACACGCCGCCAAGGGCAAGCGCGGCGGCGAGATACAGCCAGCCGCTCATGCGAACGACGAAGGGAAGCAGGCTCACGGCGAAGAGAATCAATGTGTAGAGGAGAACCTGCAGCCGGGTGTAGGGCTTGCCGTGCGTCACCGGGAGCATCGGCACGCCGGCCTTGGCGTATTCCTCGGTGCGGTAAAGCGCGAGCGACCAGAAGTGCGGCGGCGTCCAAGCGAAGATGATGAGGAAGAGCAGCATCGCCTCGATGGTCACTTCGCCGGTCACCGCCGCCCATCCGAGCACCGGCGGCATTGCGCCAGAGGCGCCGCCGATCACGATGTTCTGCGGCGTGGCCTGCTTGAGGAGCACCGTGTAGACCACCGCATATCCAGTGAACGTCGCCACGGTCAGCCACATGGTCAGCGCATTGACGAAGTGGAACAGGATCCACAACCCCAGGCCGCCGAGCGTGCCGGCGAATATCAGCGCCTGAGCCGCGGTCAGCTCGCCGCGCGGCAGCGGACGCCAGCGCGTGCGCCGCATCAGCGCATCGACCTTCTGCTCGACCAGGCAGTTCACTGCGGCCGCGGCGCCGGCGACGAATGCGATGCCCAGGGTGGCGGCGATCAGCACGCGCGCCGGAACCATACCGGGCGCCGCGAGAAACATTCCGATCACCGCGGTGAATACGATGAGCGCTACCACCCGCGGCTTGGTAAGCGCGTAGAAAGCGCGCAGCTGCTGGGTGAGGCTGCCCTGGAGAGCTTGGGTGTTCACTTGGAGGCCGGAAGCGCTGCGCCCGAGGGGCGGAAAGCGAAAAAGTTTAGCACGACGAGCGCCACGAGAAGCAGCGCCGCGCCCGCGTTGTGGGCGGCGGCGAGGGCAAGCGGCCGGCTCACGATCACGTTCGCAACGCCGATCGAAAACTGGGCGGCGAGCAGCGCCGCAATCAACACAGCCAGGATCCTGGAGAAACGGGTCGCGCGGTACGCTGCCCAGCCGATGACCGCAACCGCAACCAGGGCAAACACGCGATGGGCCCAGTGAATCGCGGTGAGGGCATCGCGCGAGAGGAGCTCGCCCTGCGGCGTCTGCCCGAGCTCGCGCAGGACGTGGAACGCATTGCCGAAGTCCATCGGCGGCACGGCCCGCCCTAGGCAAAGGGGCAGGTCCGGGCACGCAAGGGCGGCGTAGTTCGAGCTCACCCACCCTCCCAGCGCGATCTGTATCGCGAGCACCGCGAGCGCGATGACCGCAGGCCCGCGCACTGCACTTCCCTTGGATAGGGATGGGGACGGGGATAGCGACAAGGCGAGCCACGCCAGTGCGCCGAGGATCGCCATGCCGCCCAGAAGATGGGCAGTGACGATCGCGGGCTTGAGCAGCATGGTCACGGTCCACGCGCCGAGCGTCGCCTGGAAGAGCACCAACGCGAGGATCGAACTGACCAGCCAGGGCGAGCGCCTTGCTTTCCACGACCAAAAACTTAAGACCAGGATAAGGGCGCCCAAGGTGCCGGCCAGGTAGCGGTGACCCATTTCCTTCCATGCCTTGGCGAGCGCGTCGCCGTCGGCGATGTCGGAGGGCACGGGCTGGCCGTAGCACAGCGGCCAGTCGGGGCAGCCCAGGCCGGCGTCGGAGAGCCGCACATACGCGCCCGCGACCACCACGATGAAGGCCAGCCCGACCGCGGTAAGCGCGAGCGTGCGCATCAGCCGACCTGCGAGTACTTCATGAGCCGCTGCAGGTCCTTCAGCATCTTCGAAGGATCGGGATCGCGCGGAAACCGCATCATCAGGTTGCCGAGCGGATCGACCAGGTAGATATGGTCGACCGGGTGGCCGGGAAATCCCGCCGGCTCGAGCTCGGCGATCCGTGTGCCCCCGAACGCGTCGAGGATCTCGCGGCGCGGCGCGCGGCCGTCGGTGATCACCCACATGCGCTCGATACGCGCCTGGTCCTTTCCCTGCGCGGTGCGGAGCTGCCGCATGAAGTAGAGCTTGCGCTCGCAGTAGGCATCGCACGCCGCGGCATCGAAGCTGACGAGCACCCACTTGCCGCGCAGCGCCTCGAACGCCGGCTCCGGCCGCGGCTGCGGCGCAATCAGCTCGCCGTAGTTGCCGGCGCTGCCGGTCGCCCACTTAAAATGCCATGCCGCCCACGCCAGCACGACGGGCGCCGCGCAGGCGAGCAGGACCAGGAGGAGCTTAAGGCGCGCCGGCACGGCGGAACGAAAGCACGACGAACAGCACGACCGCGAGGCCGGCGAGCGAATACCACTGCAGCGCGTAGCTCTCGTGCATCTCGATTCCCAGGTCCGGCCGCGGCCATTCGCGCACCAGGCCGTCGGACGCCGGCGAATGCTGCTCGATCACGATGGGTTGAAGGCGCAGTCCCGTCTCCTCGGCGAAAGATTTCACGTCCAGGTTCTGTCGAACTTTCCCCGGCGCGCTCGGCCCCAGCACCAGGGCATGCGGAATGCGCGCGAGCGCCAGGCCCTCCACGCGCACTTCGCCGTCCGGCGCTTTAACTTGCGGAAGCTGCTCGCGCAACTTGCCCGCGGGCACCCAGCCGCGGTTCACCAGCACGTGCGTCCCGTCCAGGCGCAGCGGCGTCACCACCTCGTAGCCGGGCGTTCCGTGCCGAAGCTTGTTGTCGAGATAGATGGTGCGCTCGTCGACGAAGCGCCCGCGCGCCGCCACGTGCTTCATGACGTAGTCGCGCGAATCGATCTCGGTCGCGGGGATTTCCACCGGCGCTTGCCTGAAGCTGCGATCGATCTGGGCGCCGAGCGCGCGCTTTTGATCGGCGCGGCCGGCCTGCCAGTGGCCGAGCGCGATGCCCGCCGCGCATGCCGCCGCGGCGGCGGCGAACGCCCATGCGCGCGGGCGGAAAGAGTATCCTGCGGGCATGCGCTACGTCGTGGTCGCCATGCTGCTCGCGATCATCGCGAGCCTCGCTTCCGCTGCGGTTTTCATGTTCCGCGACCGCGGGCAGGGAAAGCGCATGGTGAAGGCACTCGCGCTTCGCGTCGGTCTTTCGGTGACCCTCTTCCTGATGCTGATGGCAGGCTACTACTTCGGCCTGATTCCAGGCCGGCTTTAGAGCCAGTAAACGAATATGAAGAGGCCAAGCCAGACGACGTCCACGAAGTGCCAGTACCAGGCCACACCCTCGAACGCGAAGTGGTGGTCGGGCTTGAAGTGGCCCCTCAGGCAGCGGAACCAGATCACCGTCAGCATGATCGCGCCGATGGTGACGTGGAAGCCGTGGAAGCCGGTCAGCATGAAGAAGGTCGAGCCGTAGACGCCGGTGTGCAGGGTGAGGTTGAGCTCGGTGAAGGCGTGGTGGTACTCGATCGCCTGGCAGACGAGGAACGCGACCCCCAGCCCGACCGTGGCCCCGAGCCATGCCAGCAGCTTGCCGCGATTGTTCGCGATCAGGTTCCAGTGCGCGAACGTCACGGTCACGCCCGAGCTGAGCAGGAGAATGGTGTTCACGGCGGGCAGCCCCCAGGCCTCCATCGGCGTGAACTGCTCGACGAATCCCGGACCCGGCGAAGGCCAGTGAGGGGTGAAGCCCGGCCAGACCAGGGCCTGGCTCTCGAGCGTCGCGAGGTCCGGCACGGAATAGACGCGCGCCCAGAAAAGCGCGCCGAAGAACGCGCCGAAGAACATCACCTCCGAGAAGATGAAGAAGCTCATTCCCCAGCGGAACGAGACGTCCTCCCAGCGGCCGTACTTGCCGCCTTCCGACTCGCTGATCACTTCCCCGAACCAGCGCACCATCATGTAGACGATCAGCAGGAAGCCGGCTGCGATGCCGACCCAGCCGGCGCGCGCGCCGTTGAAGACGAACACGGCGCCCAGCGCCATCATGAACAGCGAGGCCGAGCCCATGATCGGCCAGGGCATCGGCTGCGGCACCGCGTAGTGCGTCTGTCGGCCGTGGGCCGCGGGGGTATGCGAAGCGCCGTGCGCCATTTTCTGGATTCTCCCTTAACTCGTCACGAAGTAGACCACGGTGCGGATCGCGAGGATGAACAGCACTACGAACACGAGCGCGGCGACCACGATCTGCGCCGGATGCACCTTGGTGCGCTCGTGCGACGACTTGCGCCGGATGCCGAGGGCGCCCGAAAGCACCATCTTGATCACCTCCATCACGACTTTCCTCCGCGCCCCGCCACCTCGAAGAAGGTGTACGACAGCGCGATGCTGCGCACGCCCGCGGGCAGCTTCGGGTCGACCACGAAAGTCACCGGCATGCGCCGGGTCTCGCCGGGGGCGAGGGTCTGCTGCCTGAAGCAGAAGCACTCGATCTTGTTGAAGTACTCGCCGGCGAAGGGCGGCCCGTAGCTCGGCACGGCCTGCCCGGTAACCGGCTCCCCGCGCGTGTTCACCACCTCGTACTCGACCGTGGCGAGCTCGCCGGGATGCACCTCGACGTGGCTGACGAGCGGCCGGAAGCGCCACGCCAGGTTGTGCGCGTTGGCGTCGAACTCGATCGTCACGGTGCGGCTCGAGTCGATCTGCGTGTTGACGTTCGCCGCGCGCGTCTCGCCGAGCGAATAGATGCCCCAGGCTTCGCAGATCTGGTAGTAGAACGGCACCAGCGCGTAGCCGAAGCCGAACATGCCGAGCGCCACCAGCGCGAGCCGCGTGAAGAGCCTGCGGTTCTGGCGCTCGCGCGTCATCTCAGCAGCCAGTACTTCGCGATGATGCCGACAAAGAACGCCAGCGCGATCGAACCCAGGATGAGCGCTGTGCGCAAGTTCTTACTCACTTGATGACTGGCTGAGTTTCGAAGGTGTGGTAAGGGACCGGGGTGGGAAGATGCGTCCACTCGAGCGAGTCGGCGCCCTCCCACGGCAGCTGCGGCGCGGGCTTGCCGTTGCGGATGGTGTCGAGCACGATGTAGAAGAACAGCACCTGCGCCAGGCCCATGCCGAAGGCGCCGATGGTCGATATCTTGTTCCAGGTCTCGAACATGAGCGGGTAGTCGGGGATGCGCCGCGGCATGCCCGCCATGCCGAGGAAGTGCTGCACGAAGAAGATCATGTTGAAGAAGATCATGGTGAGCCAGAAGTGGATCTGGCCGAGCGTCTCGTTGTACATGCGGCCGGTCCATTTCGGGATCCAGAAATAGACGCCGGCGAAGGCGGCGAAGAGCGCGCCCGCCACCATCACATAGTGAAAGTGCGCCACCACGTAGTAGGTATCGTGCAGCTGGATGTCGATCGGCACCAGCGCGAGCACCAGGCCGGTGAAGCCACCCAGCGTGAACATGAAGAGGAAGCCGCAGGCGAAGAGCATCGGCGTCTCGAACGTGAGCGAGCCCTTCCACATCGTCGTCACCCAGTTGAACACCTTCACGCCGGTGGGCACGGCGATGAGGATGGTGGCGTACATGAAGAAGAGCTGTCCGGTCACCGGCATGCCGACGGTGTACATGTGGTGCGCCCAGACGATGAAAGACAGGATCGCGATCGCCGAGGTGGCGTAGACCATCGAGGCATAGCCGAAGAGCGGCTTGCGCGAGAACGCCGGGATGACCTGCGAGATCACGCCGAAGCCCGGCAGCGCGATGATGTACACCTCGGGGTGGCCGAAGAACCAGAAGATGTGCTGGTAGAGCACCGGGTCGCCGCCGCCGGCGGCGTTGAAGAACGTGGTGCCGAAGTGGCGGTCGGTGAGCGTCATCGTCACCGCGCCGGCGAGCACCGGCATCGCCGCGACCAGCAGGTACGCGGTGATGAGCCAGGTCCACACGAACAGCGGCATGCGCATCAGCGTCATCCCCGGCGCGCGCAGGTTGAGGATGGTGGTGATGATGTTGATCGAGCCGAGGATCGAGCTCATCCCCAGCAGGTGGATCGCGAAGATGGTGAGATCCATGCCGATGCCCATCTGCACCGTGAGCGGCGCGTACATCGTCCAGCCCACCCCCGGCGCCCCGCCGGGCATGAAGAACGAGAGCACCAGCAGCGTCGCGGCGAACGGCAGCAGCCAGAACGACCAGTTGTTGAGTCGCGCGAACGCCATGTCGGGCGCGCCGATCATCATCGGGATCTGCCAGTTCGCGAAGCCCACGAACACCGGCATGATCGCGCCGAACACCATGATGAGCCCGTGCATGGTGGTCATCTGGTTGAAGAAGTCCGGGTTCACGATCTGCAGCCCGGGCGTGAACAGCTCCGCACGGATGACCAGCGCCATCGTGCCGCCGACCGAGAACATGATGAAGCTGAACCACAGGTACAGGGTGCCGATGTCCTTGTGGTTCGTAGTGGTGATCCAGCGCATGATCCCGCCGTACGGTCCGTGATGGCCGTGGTCGTGGCCTGCGTGGCCGTGGTCGTGGGTGTCGACTACCGAGCTCATTTGATCTCCTACTTTCGCGCCGCCTTGACTTCGGCGGGTTGCACAATGTTGTCCTTCGGCTTGGCGAACGAATGCCGCGTGAAAGTGATCGCCGCGGCGATCTCGACGTCCGAAAGCGCGTTCTGCGCCGGCATCTCGGTGTTGGGCCGGTAGCCGCCCTTGCGGCCGTTCAGCACCAAGTGGATCTGCGCGTCCTTCGGCCCCTCGACGACCTTCGAGCCGACCAGCGGCGGGAAGCTGTTCGGCACTCCCTGGCCGGTCGGCTGGTGGCAGACCTGGCAGTGCTGGGCGTAGGCCTTCTCGCCGCGCGCCACCAGCTCCTGCTCGCTCCACTGCCGGTTCGCGTCCTCGACGGCGGCCGACATCTCCTTCGTCTTCTTGCCGACCCACTCCGCATAGTTCTCCTGCGACATCACCTCCACCACGATCGGCATGAAGCCGTGCTCCTTGCCGCAGAGCTCCACGCACTGGCTGCGGAAGATGCCGGTCTTCTCCGGGCGGAACCACAGGTCGCGCAGGAAGCCGGGGATCGCGTCCTGCTTCGCGCCGAACGACGGCACCCACCACGAATGGACCACGTCGGCCGCGGTAGTGATGACGCGGATCTTCTTGCCCACCGGCACCACGAGGTTGTTGTCGACCTCGAGCAGGTAGTGCTCGCCCTTCGGCTCGTGGCCCTCGATCTGGGCGCGCGGGGTGGCAAGCGTCGAGAGGAAGCTGATGCCCTCGCCTTCGCCCTTCACGTAGTCGTAGCCCCATTTCCACTGGTAGCCGGTGACCTTGATGGTGAGATCGGGCGACGAGGTGTCCTTCTGCGCGATCACGACCTTGGTCGCCGGCCAGGCGATCGCCACCAGGATGATGGCCGGAACCACGGTCCAGACCAGCTCGACCGCGGTGTTCTCGTGGAACTGCTCGGCCTTGTGGCCCTTCGACTTGCGGTGCGCGTAGCAGGCGTAGAACATCGCGCCGAACACCACCACGAAGATGGCGATGATCAGCCACATCACGAGCTGATGCAGCCAGTCGACGTCGGCGGCCAGCTTCGACCCGGGCTCCCGGAAGTACCATTCGAGCGCGTGCGCCGAGCCGCAAATTCCGAGCCCGGCGAGGGCGGCCAGGGCTTGAATGACTTTCGTTCCCCGCATGTTGTTGGTTCCCCGAATCAGATCCGCAGTCTCTTCTGCAGCTCGGCGGCAAACACCGCGCGCGTGCCCGCGTCGAGGTGCCGTCCCAGCTCAAGTTGTTCCCGCGCTCCCAGCAGCACCACGCGTTCCTCTTCGAGGCGCACCCGCGCCCGGCGCGCGTCGATTTCGTAGCGCGACGTCTTCTGCGCCTCTCCGACTTCCACCGTCAGCCGCCCCGAATCCAGCTCGATGCGCTCGTAGTCGGCCGCGCGTCGCGCATGAATCACGTAAGCCGTGCCGAGCAGCAGCACCTCCAGGCCCGCGAACGGCAGCACCAGCCACGCGCCGACCACGGCGAAGCCCGCGCCGATCGCGACCACCACGCACGCCAGCGCCGCGAACACGCCGGCAAATCCAGCCGGAGAAATCGAGCAGTTGCGCTTGAGGGTCAGGCTGAAGCCGGCATTCCCTTCGCGGAACAGCAGCTCGCGCGCCGGCTCTCGAGGGATGCTTAACAAGCCTGCAAAAATAGCACAGGTGAGCGCGCGCGCTCAAGAAATGTTCTTGAAAACACGAACTGTTTTCACATCCGGGTGCGCCGGGGGCGCCTGCCACGCGTGTCCGTAGACCACCTCGAACGTCGCTTTCGGCTGGCTGCCGAGCGCGCGACGCAAGCCTTGCCCGAACGCGCGCCCCGCGAGGCCGCGCGGCCGGTCGGCGCGCGCGCTGGTCTGGCCGCTGCCGCGCAGGTCGCCGAGCAGCGTATCGGCATCCGGATACTCGAACTTGATGAGCTCCATGTCCATCACCGGCGCCGCGAGCCCGGCGGCGAGCAGCATGTCGCCCAGATCGTGCATGTCGATGAACGCATGCACGCGACCTGCGCCGGCCGCCGCGCGCAACTCCATCAGCGAGTCCGGTCCGAGCGTGCTGAACATCAGCAATCCGTTCGGCGACAGCACGCGGCGGAACTCGCGTAAGGCCGGCAGCGGGTCGGACAGCCAGTGCAGCGCCATGTTGGACCAGACCAGGTCCACCGAGGCGTCGGCGAGCGGGAGCTGCTGCATGTCGGCACAGACCGCAGCGAACCTCTCACCGGTTATCCGTTTCCAGAACCCCGGCTGGGGGAGCATGGCCAGCGAGAAATCGAGGACGATCACCATCGCCCGCGGATAGCGCTTGCGCAGGTCCCGGCGCGGCGGACCGCTGCCCGCGTCGAGAATGCGCACCGGCGAGAGGCGGATGTAGTCCAGGCGCTCGAGCATGCGCGCGGCGACTTCGTCTTCGAGCCGCGCGAACTTGGAGTAGGTCTTGGCTGTGCGCTCGAAGCGCCGGCGCGCAGCGCGGCGGTCAATCTCGGGCGAGCGCGCGTTCAATCGCCGCCGAGACCGCCAGCGTATGGCGGTCGCTCCCACCGACGCCGCACACCATGAGCCCAACCGGCGCGCCGCCCGGCTCGTGGCAGGGCAGCGACGCCGCGCAACCATCGAGGAAGTTGATGAGCCCGTTGTTGCGCAGGATGCGCATGTTCCAGCGGAAATAGTCTTCGTCGCTGGCGTCCGCCTCGGCGATCGTCGGTGCGATGCACGGCACCGTGGGCATCAGGATGGCGTCGAAACCTGCTGCGAGCGCTTCGATCTCTCGCATGAAATGGACCCGGAGATCGCCCAGGGCAAGATAGTCCGAAGCAGTGAGGCTCCGGCCCATCAGGATACGCTTGCCCACGCGCGGGTCGTACTCGCCGATGCGAGCCTCGTCGGCGCGGTGGATGTGGTAGGCCTCCGCGCCGGCGTAGCCGCCGCCCCTGAAATACTCGCCTTGCCGGTCGAACTGCGGCACCGGGCGTTCGGCGAGCGCGGCGCCTGCCCGGGAAAGCTTCGACAGGCTGGAATCGAAACCCCTGGCAACGTCTTTGTCCAGATCCTCGAGCGCCGAGGACCGCGGCAGCAGCAGCCGCAGGCCCTTCGCGTCCAACGCCGGCAGCGCGGCCTCGGGCTCCCCCGCCAGGATCGCGTCGTAGGCGGCGCAGCAAGCGACCGAATTGGCGAGCGGGCCGATCGAATCGAGGGTGAACGAGAGCGGGAAAGCGCCCTCGCGCGGCACGCGCCGCGCGGTGGGTTTCCAGCCCGCCACCCCGCAGAGCGCCGCCGGGCCTCGAATCGAGCCGCGCGTATCGGAGCCGAGCGACATCACCGCCAGGCCGTCGGCCTGGGCCACGGCGGCGCCGGAGGACGAGCCGCCCGGGACTCGGCCCACCTTGCGCTCGTACGGATTCTTCGGCGTCCCGTAGTGCGGATTGAGACCTAGGCCGCCGAACGCGAACTCGACCATGTTGGTGCGGCCGATAAATATCGCTCCCGCTGCTCGCAGCCGGGCGACCGCAGGGGCATCGGTTTTCGCGGGTTCGAAGGTGGAACGGATCTTTGAACCGGCCCGCGTCACCTCGCCTGCGACATCGAACAGGTCCTTCAGCGACACCGGCAGGCCGTCCACGGCCGAGCGCCGCACCCCCGACTTGCGCAGCCGGTCGCAATGGTCGGCCTCGCCGCGAGCGGCGTCCGCATGGACCTTCAGGAACGCGCGAGCGCCCTCGCCGGCGCGGTCTTCGATCCTCGTGAGCGCCTGCTCCACCAGCTCGCGGCTCGAAGTACGGCCGGCATCGAGATCGGCCCTTAGCTGCGCTACAGTCCACATGGGGGAAAAGATAGCATGCGCGATTTCCTCGCGAAGCTCCTTTTCGGCGGCGCCTGCTTCGTCTGCCGCGGCGCTTCGCGGCAGCTTCTGTGCGAGGCCTGCCACGAAGAGCTGCCGCGTCTCGGAGGCGAGCTTTGCCCGCGCTGCGCGCTGCCTTCTCCCGGCGGCGCGGTGTGCGGCCGCTGCCTCGCCGAACCGCCCGCGTACGACGCCACCACCGCGGCCTTCGCCTACGACTTTCCGGCCGATACGCTGGTGCATGCGCTCAAGTTCCGCGGCGAGCTCGCCCTGGCGCCGCTCCTGGGACGGCTGCTTGCCGCAAGCATCCCGAGCTGGAGCGTGGACCGCGTGATTCCGGTTCCCCTTTCCGCCGCCCGGCTGCGCGGTCGCGGCTATAACCAGGCGGTGGAGATCGCCCGGCACCTCGCGCGCGGAAAGCTTGACGTCGACGCGTGCGTACGCCGCGGGGACGCCGTGCCGCAGATCGAGTTGCCGTGGGACGAGCGCCGGCGCAACGTGCGCGGCGTCTTCGGCTGCAGGCGGGCGCTCACGGGCGCGACCGTGGCGGTGGTCGACGACGTCATGACCACCGGCGCGACCCTCGACGAGCTCGCGCAGACGCTAAAGCGCGCCGGCGCGGCGCGGGTAGTCAACTGGGTGGTCGCGCGCACCCTCCCGCCCTCCTGATGTTCGACATCGTCCTCGTGGAGCCCGAGATCCCGCCCAACGCCGGCAACGTCATCCGGCTCGCGGCGAACACCGGCTGCCGGCTCCACCTGGTCGAACCGCTGGGTTTTTCGATGGACGACCGCCAGCTCAAGCGGGCCGGGCTCGACTATCACGAGCTCGCCTCGGTGAAGACCCATAAGGACTGGCGGGCCTGCCGTGCCGTGCTCGGTGCACGGCGCACCTTCGCGTTCACCACGAAGGGCGCGCATCTCTACACCGACATCGCCTATGCGCGCGAGGACGTGCTGGTCTTCGGCTCCGAGACCCGCGGCCTCGCACCAACCCTACTCGAAGAGTTTCCCTTGGAGAACAGGCTCAGGCTGCCGATGACGCCCGGAAACCGCAGCATCAATCTCTCCAACGCCGTCGCCGTGGTGGTGTTCGAGGCGTGGCGCCAGCTCGCGTTCGGGGGGAGCGCCTGAGCCGCGTTCCGGCCCTGCCGCCGAGCCTGCCGCGCCGAGGCAACGGCTTTTCGCGCTGGCTCGGGCGCACCGCGCTCGCGGCTGCGGGCTGGCGCATCGAGGGCGAGTTCCCCGACCGGCCGAAGCTCGTCGCGATCGTCGCGCCGCACACGTCCAACTGGGACTTCGTGCTCGGCATCTCGGCGGTGTTCGCACTTGGCCTCTCGGTGCGCTTCCTCGGCAAGGACACGCTGTTCTATCCGCCGCTCGGGTGGCTCATGCGGTGGTTCGGCGGTACGCCCGTGGTGCGCGAGACGCCGCAGGGCGCGGTCGCGCAGGCCGTGGCGATGATCGAAGGCGAGCGCTCGGTGTTTCTCGGCATCGCTCCCGCGGGAACCCGCACGCGCGACACGCCCTGGCGCAGCGGCTTCTACCACATCGCCCACGCCGCCCGGGTGCCGATCCTTCCCGCGGCGTTCGACGGCGCCGCGCGTGCGATCCGGCTGCTTCCGATGTTCGAGACGAGCGGCGATTACGAAGCCGATCTGCCGCGGCTGATGGCCCTCTACGAGGGCATCCGCGGCGTCAGGGCCTGGCGCTAGCGCTCTTTTTTTGGGTCGCGCGAGAGCAGCTGTTCGACCGCCTTCGCCGGCTTGAGCTTGCCGTCGAGCACCGCGTTGACCGCGTCGCTCACCGGCATGTCGACGCCTTTCGCCCGGGCGAGGCGCGCGACCTCCTTTGCGGAGCGCACGCCTTCGGCCACGTGCCCGAGGTGCTCGAGGATGTCCTTCAAGGCGCGGCCCTGCGCGAGCTCGAGGCCGACGCGGCGGTTGCGCGAGAGCTCGCCGGTCGCCGTGAGGATGAGATCGCCGGCGCCGGCGAGGCCGAAGAGCGTTTCGGCAGCGCCGCCGAGCGCGACGCCGAGGCGGGCCATCTCCGCAAGGCCCCGCGTGATGAGCGCCGCGCGCGCGTTCAACCCAAGCCCCAGGCCATCGGAAATGCCGGCGGCGATGGCCATCACGTTCTTGACCGCGCCGCCGATCTCGACGCCGACGATATCGGTGCTGTAGTAGATGCGCATGCGGCCGCCGTGCAGCAATGCCGCAGTCTCGCGCGCAAACGCCGCGTCCCGCGAAGCGAGCGTCAGCGCGCACGGCAATCCGCGCGCCACCTCGGCGGCAAACGACGGCCCCGACAGCGCCGCGCAGCGCGCCTGCGGCCCCATGGTCTGCGCCGCGATCTCGTGGGGCAGCAGGCCCGTTCCTTCCTCGAAGCCCTTGCACAGCCAGACGAGGGGCAGCTTCACCTTCGGCAGGACCTCGCGCAGCCCGGCCACCGGCGTGGCAGCCAGCGCAAGCTCGGCGCCTTGCAGAGCAAGCGGGAGATTCGACTCGACCCTCACTTGCCCCGGCAAATCAATACCAGGCAGGTAGCGCTCGTTACGCCGCGCTTTCGCGAGCGCGCCGGCTTGCGCCGGATCCCTCGCCCAGAGCGCGACCTCGAGCCGCGCGGAAAGAACGGCAGCGATCGCGGTGCCCCAGGCGCCGGCCCCGAGCACGGCGACCCGGGTCACCGGGCGATTTCGATCTTCGATTCGGCCGGACGCTGCGCCGCGCCCTGCTGCTGGCGCTGCATGTAGAGCGCCTCGAACGACACGGGATTGAGCAGCACCGGCGGAAAGCCGCCGCGCGTCACGAGATCCGAGATGCTCTCCCGCAGGTAGGGAAAGAGGATCGTCGGGCAGCCGATGCCGAGGAGCGGATCGAGCTCCTGGGCGGGCACGTTGCGAACCGTGAAGATGCCCGCTTGCACTACTTCGGCGAGGAAGAGCGTGCGCTCGCCGCCTTTGGCGGTGACTGTCGCGGTCACGCTGCACTCGTAGTAGCCCTCGGCGAACTGGGCGGCGGTGGTATGGATCTGGACCTCGAGCTGCGGCTGCACCTGCTGCACAAAGACCTGCGGCGCGTGCGGTATCTCGAGCGACAGGTCCTTTACGTACACTTTTTCGATCTGGAAGCTCGGCTGGTTCTGCTGGTCCGATCCGGACGTTTGGGGCTGGGCGGGGTCTGCCATCAGGCGGCCTTGAGGAGAGGGTCGAGTTCGCCGGCGCGCTCGAGCGCATAGAGGTCGTCGCAGCCTCCGACATGGAGACCATTGATCCAGATCTGCGGCACCGTGCGCCGGCCGCTTTTCTGGACCATCTCGGCGCGCCGCGCGGGCTCGAGATCGACGCGAATTTTTTCGGCCGCGATGCCTTTCTGCTGCAGCAGCCGGTCGGCTGACTGGCAGAACGGGCACGAAGCGGTCAGGTACATCAGCACCTTCGCCATGTCATTTTTCCACCGGCAGCCCGGCCTGGCGCCACGCGCCCAGTCCGCCCGAGAGGCTCACGACCTTGCCGAAGCCCTGGCTTCTCAGCGCGGCGGCCGCCTTGCCCGAGCGATTGCCGTCGTCGCAGTAGACGATCACCGGCTTGTCCTTGCGCTTGGCGGCAATTTCCGAGCCGACGGCGTCGATGCGGGACAGCGGCACGTTCTTCGCGCCGAGGATGTGCCCGCTGCCGTATTCGCCCGGATCGCGCACGTCGACGACGAGCGCATCCTCGCGGTTGATGAGCTGGGTGGCCTGAGCTGCGGTGATGGAAGGTCCGCCGCCGAAGCGGCGCACGTAGGGCCACAGAAGCATCGCGCCCGATACCACCGCGACTGCGGCGAGCAGGCCGTTGCTATCCTTCTTCAGGAATTCCAGCAGGGAAGGTTCCACGAACGGATCATTATAATTGAGCGATGTCACGTTCCGCGCACCAGCTCGTCCTGTTGCGGCACGGCGAGTCCCAGTGGAACCGAGAGAACCGTTTCACCGGCTGGGTCGACGTCGACCTCTCGCCGGACGGCGTCGAACAGGCGCGCGACGCCGGACGGCTGCTCAAAGCGGACGGCTTCCGCTTCGATCTCGCCTACACCTCGGTGCTCAAGCGCGCCATCCGCACGCTCTGGATCTCGCTCGACGCGCTCGACCAGATGTGGCTGCCGGTGGAGAAGCACTGGCGGCTGAACGAGCGGCACTACGGCGCGCTGGAGGGCCTGAACAAGGCCGAGACAGCCGCGAAGCATGGCGATCAGCAGGTTCTCATCTGGCGCCGCAGCTACGACATTGCGCCACCGCCGCTCTCGCCGCAGGACGAGCGCTACGAGGGAAAGGATCCGCGCTATGCCGGGGTCGAGGTGCCGCGCAGCGAGTCGCTGAAAGACACGGTCGCGCGCGTCCTGCCGTTCTGGAACAGCGCGATCGCGCCGGCGATTCGCGCCGGCAAGCGTGTGCTGATCGCCGCGCATGGCAACTCCCTGCGGGCGCTGATCAAGTACCTGGACGACGTTTCTGAGCAGAAAATTCTCGAGCTGAACGTGCCGACCGGCGTTCCGCTGGTCTACGAGCTCGACGGGAGTCTCAAGCCGCTCCGTCACCACTACCTCGGCGACCAGGCCGAAGTCGCCAAGCGCATCGCCGGCGTCTCGGCGCAGGGGAAGGCCAAGGCCTGAGGCGCGTCTTTCTTCTTTCGCTTGCGCTGTGGGCGGGGGCCGCATCGCCGGCCGCGAAAGAGGAAGACCTGAAGGCGCTTCGCAGCCGCATCGACGCGCTCTCCAGGGAGCTCGACCGCAAGGAGGAGGTCCGCAAGGAGGCGCGCGACTCGCTGCGCGGGTCCGAGCGCGCGATTTCGGCGGCGAACCGCACGCTCACCGAGCTCCGGGCCGAGGGACAGAAGGTCCGCAGCGAGGCCGCCGCGATCGGCGCGCGGCGCGCGCTCCTCGAACGTTCGCTCGCCGAGCGCGAGCAGGCGCTCGGCCGCATGCTCGCCGCGCAGCAGGCGAACCGCGCGCCCGACGCGCTGCGCGTGGCGCTCTCCGGCGAAGACCCGGCGGCCGTGGCGCGCAGCCTTCACTATGTAAGCTACATCGCGCGCGCTTCTGCTGCGATGCTTGCCGACTACCGCGCGATCCTCGCCGAGGCCGCTCGCCTCGCCGGCGAGGCTCAGTCCAAGCGGGTGCGCCTGGACGCTTTACAGGCGGCGAGCAGCGCCGACCGTGAAAAACTGCTCGCCGAGCGCCGCGAACGGCGCCGCGTGCTCGATCAGGTGGCCGGCGATGTCCGCAAGAGTCGCAAGGAAATCAAGGTACTGCGTGCGGACGCGGCACGCCTCGCGCGCCTGGTGGAAGGGCTTGCGGTGCTGCTCCCGAAGCAAGCGAGAAAAGAGCCCTTCTCCAAACTCCGCGGCCGCCTTAGCTTGCCGGTACGCGGGGAACTGACCGGGCGGTTCGGTGCTCCAAGAGGGGCGGCGGGGACAGAAGCGAAGGGACTCTTCATTCGCGCACCCCAGGGCCAGCCAGTTCGAGCTATTGCCGGGGGACAGGTGGTGTACGCAGAATGGATGAGGGGCTTCGGCAATCTTCTGATTCTGGACCACGGTGAAGCTTACTTGTCGATCTACGCCAACAACGAGTCGCTGCTCAGGCAAGTGGGCGATGTGGTGACGGCCGGAGAGACCGTCGCGACCACGGGAGCGAGCGGGGGCAACGAGGAAACCGGGCTATACTTTGAAATGCGGCATCTTGGCCGCGCCTTCGACCCGCTGCGGTGGGTCAAGCTGAACAAGTGAAACCACCCGAATCTTA
The DNA here is from genome assembly GCA_036006885.1 of Burkholderiales bacterium. Taxonomy (GTDB): domain Bacteria; phylum Pseudomonadota; class Gammaproteobacteria; order Burkholderiales; family SG8-39; genus SCGC-AG-212-J23. The sequence goes on from DASYPG010000541.1 coordinate 17,515, forward strand.
TGAAATCTAGGCTTCGCAACCTCGGACTCATCGCCGTCGGCGTCGTCGCAGGCGTGCTCATCAGCCTGAACTTCCAGGCGGTCGCCGACCGCGCCGGGCGCACCACCTTGCCGATCGAGGAGCTGCGCGCGTTCACCGAGGTGTTCGGCGCCATCAAGACCAACTACGTCGAGCCGGTCGAGGACAAGCGGCTCATCACCGAGGCCATCAACGGCATGCTGACGGGGCTCGACCCGCACTCGGCCTACCTGGACCAGGAAGCCTTCAAGGAGCTGCAGGTGGGCACCCAGGGCCAGTTCGGCGGCCTGGGCATCGAGGTCGGCATGGAAGACGGCTTCGTCAAGGTGATCTCGCCGATCGAGGACACCCCGGCGTTCAAGGCGGGCATCAAGCCGAACGACCTCATCATCAAGCTCGACGAAACCCCGGTGAAGGGCATGTCGCTCAACGATGCGGTGAAACGCATGCGCGGCAAGCCCAACACCAGCATCACGCTCACGATCTCGCGCAAGGGCGAGAGCGCACCGATCGTGGTCACGCTGACCCGGGCGGTCATCCGCGTGCAGAGTGTGAAATCCAAGGTCATCGAGCCGGGCTACGGCTGGGTGCGCGTGTCGCAGTTCCAGGAGGCCACCACCGAGAACATGGTTAAGCAGATCAGCCAGATGTTCAAGGAGAACCCCAACCTGAAGGGCCTGGTGCTCGACCTGCGCAACGACCCCGGCGGCCTGCTGCACGGCGCGGTGGCGATCTCGGCGGCCTTCCTGCCGGCCAAGACGCTGGTCGTCTCCACCGACGGCCGCGCCGAAGACGCGAAGAAGAAGTTCTACGCGAACCCCGACGACTATGCGCGCGGCAGCCGCGGCGAGGACCCGCTGAAACCCTTGCCGCAGGCGGTGAAGACCATCCCGATGGTGGTGCTGGTGAACGGCGGCTCGGCCTCGGCCTCCGAGATCGTCGCCGGCGCACTCCAGGACCACAAGCGCGCCACGGTCATCGGCACGCAGACCTTCGGCAAGGGCTCGGTGCAGACCATCATGCCGCTCGGCAACAACACGGCGATCAAGCTCACCACCGCGCGCTACTACACGCCCGGCGGCCGCTCGATCCAGGCGCTCGGCATCAAGCCCGACATCGTGGTCGAGGATCCGACCGACACGCTGACCCGGGTGCGCGAAGCCGACCTGACGCGCCACCTGAACAACGCCCAGGCGAAGGCCGACGAGGCGCCGAAGGCCGACGCCAAGAAGCCCGAGGAGAAGAAGGACGCCTCCCCGGCGGCGAAGATCAAGCCGCAGCAGCCCATCTCCCCGGCCGAGATGAAGCCGGTCGAGCTCGGCTCCAAGGACGACTTCCAGCTGCAGCAGGCGATCGCGCACCTCAAGGGCGAGCCGGTGAAAGCGGTCTCGCCGACGGTCGCACAGAACAAGACGAACTGAACGCTGCCGCGGTAACGCGGCGTGGACGACCAGCAGCTCCTTCGCTACAGCCGCCACATCCTCCTTCCCGAGATCGGGATCGAGGGGCAGGAGCGGCTGCGCGCGGGGGCTGCGCTGATCGTCGGGGCGGGCGGCCTCGGCTGTCCCGCCGCGCTCTATCTCGCCGCCGCCGGCATCGGCCGCCTGGTGCTCGCAGACTCCGACCAGGTCGATCTCACCAACCTTCAGCGGCAGATCCTTTACCGCACCGACTCGGTGGGCGACGCGAAGGTCGACGCAGCCCGTTCGGCGCTGCAAGGGCTCAATCCCGAAGTCAATGTGGTGGGGCTGCAAAAGCGCGTCGATGCCCAGACAGTCGACTCGCTGGTAGCACAGGCCGACGTGGTGCTCGACTGCTCCGACAACTTCCCGACCCGGCACGCGCTCAACCGCGCCTGCGTGACGCATGCGAAGCCCCTGGTCGCGGGGGCCGCGATCCGCTTCGAGGCCCAGCTCACGGTGTTCGACCTGAGGCGCGCCGACGCCCCTTGCTACGCCTGCCTGTTCCCCGAGGATGGGGAAGTCGAGGAGGTGCAGTGCTCGGTCATGGGCGTGTTCGCTCCCCTGACCGGCGTCATCGGAGCGATGCAGGCGGCGGAAGCGATCAAGCTCGTCGCCGCGGCGGGCGAGTCGCTGAGCGGGCGCCTGGTGATGTTCGACGCGAAGACGTCGGACTGGCGCTCGGTGCGCGTAACGCGGGACCCCACCTGCAGGGTCTGCGCCAGCCGGTCTTAGCTAGGCGAGCAGGTACCGCCGCTGGGCGGTGAAGCTCTCGGTCGGCTTTCTGGCGAAGCCGCTCTTCGCGTACTGGTGCAGGCAGCCGATCGAATAGCGCAGCAGCGTCGCCGCGCGGCCGGCGGCGTCGCCGTCGGAGGCGGCGCGCAGCGCCTGCTTCAGGGTGGCCTCGAAGCGGTCGAAGAACTGGTTCATGCGCACCTGCAGGCGCTCGTGCTCGCCCACCAGCGCGTCGCCGGTCATGACG
>DASYPG010000542.1:0-3470 GCA_036006885.1 Burkholderiales bacterium
CCGCAGGACGCGCTGATGATCGTCGACGAGAGCCACGTCACCATCCCGCAGCTCGGCGGCATGTACAAGGGCGACCGCTCGCGCAAGGAGAACCTGGTCGAGTACGGCTTTCGCCTGCCCTCGGCGCTCGACAACCGGCCGCTGCGCTTCGAAGAATTCGAGGCCGTGGTGCGCCAGACCACCTTCGTGTCCGCGACGCCGGCGGACTACGAGCGGCAAAAGTCGGCGCAGGTGGTGGAGCAGGTGGTGCGGCCGACCGGCCTGGTCGACCCGCAGGTCATCGTACGGCCGGCTTCGACGCAGGTGGATGATCTGCTTTCCGAGATAAGAGACAAGGCAAAGAAGAGTGAGCGGGTCCTCGTCACGACCCTCACGAAGAGAATGGCGGAGGAGCTCACCGACTATCTCGCCGAGCACGGGGTCAAGGTGCGCTACCTGCACTCGGAGGTCGACAACATCGAGCGCGTCGAGATCATCCGCGACCTGCGCCTGGGCGAGTTCGACGTCCTCGTCGGCATCAACCTTCTGCGCGAAGGGCTCGACCTGCCGGAGGTCTCGCTGGTGGCGATCCTGGATGCGGACAAGGAGGGCTTTCTCCGCTCGGAGCGCTCGCTGATTCAGACCATGGGCCGCGCCGCGCGGCACATCAACGGCACCGCGATCCTCTATGCCGACCGGGTGACCGATTCCATCAAGAAAGCCATCGCAGAAACCGATCGGCGCCGCGCCAAGCAGGTGATCTACAACGAGCGCCACGGCATCACCCCGATCGGCGTGAGCAAGCGCATCAAGGACCTGATCGATGGGGTGTACGACGCCGACGAAGCGCGCGTCGCCCAGGAAGAGGCGCGCTACGAGGCCATGAGCGAAAAACAGGTCGCGCGCGAGATCAAGGCGCTCGAGAAGAAGATGCTGGAGCACGCGAAGAACCTCGAGTTCGAGGAGGCGGCCGCGGCGCGCGACCGGCTGACCGAGCTGAAGAAGCGCGTGTTCGGCGTCGAGCTCGCTTCCGAGTAGCCAGGAAGGGCCATGTTCGCAGCCCTTGGACGGAGGCAGAATAGGCTCCCGGGGGAAGGGTGATGGCGGAGGGCAAGACCAAGGCCGGCAAGGGCAGACGTGCCAGCGCGAAGGCTGATGCACGGCTCGCGTTGGCGATCGCGTTGCATCAGCGCGGGCAGCTCAAAGAAGCCGAGGAGGTCTACCTCGCCTTGCTGGCGGCCGATCACGACAACGCGGATGCGCTGCACTATCTGGGGCTCATGCGCTTCCAGCAGGGCCAGTGTCCGCTGGGGATCGATCTGGTGCAGCGCGCGCTCCAGGTCAGCCCCGACTACGTGGACGCCTATAACAATCTCGGCAACATGTATCAGCAACTGGACGGGCTCGAAGCGGCCGCAGAGTTATACAGGAAGGCGCTGGCGGTGCGGCCTGACCATCCGCCAGCGTTGCAAAACCTCGGCCTCGTGCTGCGCCAGCTCAAGCGCTACGAAGAAGCGGTCGGCCTGCACCAGCGCGCGATCGAAAACGATCCCGGGAACGTCCAGAACCTTTACGCGCTTTCGCAGGTATACAAGGCGATGGGCCGCTCGGAGGAGGCGGTCGAAACCCTGAAAAAGGCGCTGGCGATCAAGCCCGTCGGCGACGGCTTCCGCCGCCTTGGCCAGATGCTGTATGCGCTTCACCGCATCGAGGAATCCGTGGCCAACTACGAAGCCTGGCTGCGCGTGGAGCCCGACAGCCCGATCGCCAGGCACATGCTGGCGGCCTGTACGCACAAGGACGTCCCGGTCCGGGCCGGGAACGCGTTCGTGACCAAGGTGTTCGACGGCTTTGCCGAGAGCTTCGACAAGGTGCTGCACGCGCTTGAGTATCGCGCTCCGGCGCTGGTCGCCGACGCCCTGCAGCGGACAGATGGCCCGCCTCGGGGCGAGCTGCACATCGTCGACGCGGGCTGCGGCACGGGCCTCCTGGCGCAGCACCTGCGCCCCTACGCCCGGCGCCTCGTCGGGGTCGACCTTTCGCCGAAGATGCTCGAGAAAGCGGGCAAGCGCGCGCTGTACGACGAGCTGGTCGCGGCCGAGCTCGCGTCGTTCCTGCGTTCCTCGCCCGGAGCCTTCGACGTGGTCGCTTCCTCGGACACGCTCGTCTACTTCGGCGACCTGCGCGACGTGCTCTCCGCCGCCTGTGCCGCGCTGCGGCCGGGCGGGCGGCTGCTGTTTACGCTCGAGCGTGCCGCCGAGGAGGCGTCGCCTGAAGGCTACTTCATCCACCCTCACGGCCGGTACAGCCATGCCGTGCCGTACGTGCGCGGCACTCTCGCCGGCGCGGGTTTCGAGGTGATCGACATCGAGAACGTCCATCTTCGCCGGGAAGGGGAACACTATGTCGAGGGTCTCGTGGTGCTCGCCCGCCGATTGAGCGCAGCTTGACCACGGCGTTCGGCGAGACGCCGGCAGCGGCGATCGCTCTGCTGCGGCAGAGCCGGCTCGAGCATCGGCAAGGCCGCGTGCTCGGCGCGCTGCAGCTCGTGCGCAAGGCCATCGAAATCGACCCCGACAACAGCGATGCGCAGAACGAGCTCGGCGACCTCTATTGCAGCATCGGATCTTCGCCGGGCGCGACGCAGGCATACAGGAGGGCGCTCGAGCTGCGGCCCGATCATCCGGAAGCTGCGCGCAAGCTCGCCATGCTGCTGGACAAGCTCAAGCCACTGGAAGAATCGGCCGCCACGCATCGGCGCGCGATCGAGCGTGAGCCCGGGAACGCCGAGCACCTGTATGCGCTCGCTGCCGTGTGCAGGGACATGGGGGACATCGGGGCAGCCGTCGAGGCGCTCAAGAAGGCGCTCGCGATCAGGCCCGAGGCCCACGCCTTCCGCCGTCTTGGCGCAACGCTTTGCGCGATCGGCCGGCGCGACGAAGCGGCGGCGACGTACGAAGCGTGGCTGCGCGCCGAGCCGGACAGTCCGCTCGCCAGGCACATGCTGGCTGCGTGCTCGGGGAAGGACGTGCCGCATCGCGCCCCGGACGCGTTCGTGGCCGCGGAGTTCGACCGCTTCGCCGATACGTTTGACCAGGTCCTGGACCAGCTCGAATACCGCGCCCCGGCTCTGCTGGCAAAGGCGCTGCAGCGCATCGCTGGCGAGCCGCGCGGCGAGCTCGACATCGTCGATGCCGGTTGCGGCACGGGACAGCTCGCGCGGCACTTGCGTCCCTACGCCCGCCGTCTTGTCGCAGTCGATCTTTCGCCGAAGATGCTGGAAAAGGCGGCCCGCCGCGCGCTGTATGACCAGACGAGCCTCGCCGAGCTCGCGGCTTTCCTGCGCGCCTCGCCGGGAATGTTCGACGTCGTCGCCGCGTCGGACACGCTGAATTATTTCGGCGACTTGCGTGATGCGCTCGCCGCAGCGCGCGCGTCACTGCGGCCGGGGGGGCGGCTGCTGTTCACGCTCGAGCGTGCCGCCGAGGAGG
>DASYPG010000543.1:0-10311 GCA_036006885.1 Burkholderiales bacterium
CTCGTAGTCGCTGTCGCCGCGGAGCAGCGTGTTGTCGAGGTCGAACAGGGCGAGGCGCATGGCGCCCCGCAGTCTATCCTGACGAGATGCTCAGAATCGGCGCTGGACGCCGATGCGGAAGTCCTGCAGCCGCAGCAGCCCGGTGGGCTCGCGGGAAAGGCTTTCGGCGCTCACCGCCCAGTCGCTGGCGAACCAGTAGCGGCCGAAGACCGAGACATTGCGCTGGTCGTAGTCGTAGTTCTGGCCGTTCACCGAGAGGCCGAGGCTGGTGCGCTCGCCGAACGAGTACGACCAGTGCATGCGCTGCGGCTGGGCGAAGCCCAGCCCCACCCCCTGGTAGGAGGCGAAGCCGAAGCGGTCGAACTCCGGTGCGAGCCAGCCGCGCGCGAAGCCCGGATCAATGCCCGGTTCGCTGCGCTCGGGCACGCGCAACCCCGACTGCGCGTAAGCCGGAGCAGCCGCGGCCAGCGCGATGACAAGGGCTCGACGAACGAGAGTACGGAAGGACATCGCAGCGTCCTTTGAGTAGCTCTCAATCTAGTCTTCGCGCCGGCCGTTGTCCATGCAGAAATTGCCCCGGGAGGAGGTGAGACCCCGGCACTGTTGCTTTTAGTCGTCGTCATTTTTTGACAGGGCGTCGCGAACCAGCGCCAGCGTCACCGGGCGCTGGCGGGCAAGCGAGTGCCGGTCGAGCCGCTCGAGCACCCCATGGAGGCTCGCGAGGTCGCGCGGCAGGTGGTTCAGGAGGTACCAGACTACCTCCTCGGAGACCAAAAGTCCCCTGCGCAGGGCTTCGCTGCGTAAGTGCAGCGCCTTGTCGGCGTCCGAGAGCGGTTTCAGGTGGTAGACCAGGCCCCAGCCCAGGCGTGTGCGTAGGTCCTCCCGCAGGCCGAGGCTCGCCGGCGGCCCGCTGCCGGCGGCGAGGACCGCGGGACCGCCGTCGCGCGCGGCATTGATGGCGATGAAAAGCGCCTGCTGGGCCGCCTCGTCCAGCGCATCGACGTCGTCGGCAATCACCAGCGCCGGGTTGGCGCTCACTGCGGCGCGCAGCAGGTGGGTGCGGCCGCTGCCCGGACCGCCCCACAGGTAGACGATCGCCTCCTTGAGCCCGTCGCGCGCGAGAGAGCGAACGCCTTCGAGCGCCTCGGCGTTCGCCCCGGCGACGTAATTGTCAAGGCTCGGCTGCGCGGCCGCGGAAAGGGGAAGCGGAAGCTGCCGCATTAGAATGGCGGAAACCTTGGAATCTAGCATGTCGGAGCCCCTTTCCTACCGCGACGCCGGCGTCGACATCGACGAAGGCGACGCCCTGGTCGAGATGATCAAGCCGCTCGCGCGGCGTACGCTGCGCCCGGAGGTGCTTGCCGGCATCGGCGGCTTCGGCGCGCTGTGCGAGATTCCGAAGCGCTACCGCCAGCCGGTCCTGGTATCGGGCACCGATGGCGTCGGCACCAAGCTCAAGCTCGCGTTCGAGCAGGCGCGCCACGACACGGTCGGCATCGACCTCGTGGCCATGAGCGTGAACGACGTGCTGGTCCAGGGGGCGGAGCCGCTCTTCTTCTTGGACTACTTTGCCTGCGGCAAGCTCGACCGGGGCGTCGCCGCCGAAGTGGTAAAGGGCATCGCGCGCGGCTGCGAGCTCGGCGGCTGCGCGCTGATCGGCGGCGAGACCGCCGAGATGCCCGGCATGTATCCCGAGGGCGAATACGACCTCGCGGGATTCTGCGTCGGCGTGGTCGAGAAGGACAGGATCATCGACGGCCGCTCGATCGCGCCCGGCGACGCGCTCCTCGGCCTCGCGGCGAGCGGCCCGCACTCCAACGGCTACTCGCTCATCCGCAGGATCCTGCAGCGCGCGGGGCCGGCGCCGTTCGACCTGCTCGAGCCGACGCGCATCTATGTGAAGCCGATCCTGAAGCTCCTGGAAGCGGTGCCCATCAAGGGCCTTGCGCATATCACCGGCGGCGGGCTGGTCGGCAACGTGCCTCGCGTCCTGCCGCGGGATACGCTCGCCAAGATCCGCAAGGACTCGTGGCCGCGGCCCGCGGTATTCCAATGGCTGCAGCAGGCGGGCAACGTCGCCGAGGACGAGATGTGGCGCGTCTTCAACTGCGGCATCGGCATGGTCGTCGTGGTCGCGGCCGCGCACGCCGAAGCAGCCGCAAGCCATCTGAGGAAAGCCGGCGAGACCGTGTACGAGATCGGCGCGGTCGAGAATTCCCCGGGCGAGCCCCGGGCGCTCGTCATCTAGTCATTTAGGTCATTGCCCCGGTGCGCGATCCGCGCCGCGCAAGGTAGATTCCGACGAGCACGATCACGCCGCCGGCGATTTGCAGTGGCACGAGCGGCTCGGCGAGCAGGAGCCAGGCGAACAACGCCGCCATGACGGGCTGGAACAGCAGGCTCACCGACGAAAACGCCGCCGGCAGATGCGCGAGCGCGAAGGCGATGAGGCCCTGGCCCGCGGCGTGCGAGACCAGCGCGAGACCGATGAGAAGCCACCAGCCGGCCGCCGAATGCGGAATCATCTGCTCGCCGGCGGCGAGTACTACCGGGAGAAGCAGGAGCGCGGTGATCGTGGTGGTCACCGCCATCAAATGAAGCGTGGCCTCGCCTCGGTCGCGCAGCGCCTTTACCGCCAGGAGATAGCCAGCGTAGAACATCGCCGTCACCACGCCGAGCGCGTCGCCTGCACGCCCGGTGGGCGAGAACTCGAGGCTGGTGTGGACCAGGAGCGCGGCGCCCGCGAGCGCCGCGGCGAGTCCGGCGAGAAACATGGGCGTGGGCCGCTGGCGCAGGAGAATCCACGCGGCCAGCGTCACGAAGATCGAAGCGAGATTGGCGAGCAGGGTGGCGTTCGCCACCGAGGTGAGCTGGATCGATTTGTGCCAGAAAGCGAGGTCGCCGGCGAACGCAAGCGCAGCGGCGAGGAGCAGCGGCCACCTCCCGAAGTAACGGCGGCCTCCATAACGTCGCACACGCGGCCGGCGCCTCAGGCCGTACGCGATCCACAAGACTGGAACCGCCAGGGCTACGCGCCAAAATGCGGCCGCAGTCGGTCCGACCCCGGCGGCCAGAGACTCTCGCACGAAAATCGGGGACAGCGCGATGAAGGTGGCGCCCGCGAGCAGCGCGCCCAGGGCGGGATTTGATGGTTTTACGATTGTGTTACTTCAGGTCGTTCCAGCGCTTGAGGGCAGCGTCGTAGCGCTTGCGCGCGAGCTCCACTTCCTGCTCGAGCAGCATCTGCCGGCCGCGATACTGCTCGCCGGGACGCGTGCCGCCGGAGGCGGTGCCCTGCATCTCGCCGGGCTGCGGCTCGACGTCCTGGTCGCGGCGCGCTTCGGCTTCCTTCAGCACGAGCGCTGCGGCGCGCGCCTCCTCGTAGGCCTTGTCGAGCTCCCGCCCTCGGTCCTGCGCGGTAGCGGCGCGCGCAGCTATGCCGACCACGAGCGCAGCAAAAACAACGGTTAAGGCCTTCATGGATCGCTTCCGGTAAAATTTTTTGGACATGCCGGCACCGCGCTTCGTTCACCTTCGGCTGCACAGCGAGTACTCCGTGAGCGACGGCATCGTCCGCCTGGACCAGGCGGTGAGCCGCGCTGCGGCCGACGGTATGCCGGCGCTCGCGCTCACCGACCTTGCCAACCTGTTCGGCCTGGTCAAATTCTACGGCGCGGCCCGTGCCGCCGGGGTAAAGCCGATCATCGGTGCCGACTGCTGGCTGCAGAATCCGGGCGACCGCGACAAGCCGGTGCGCATGCTGCTCCTCTGCAGCTCGCGCGCGGGCTACCTGCGCTTGTGCGAGCTGCTGTCGCGCGCCTGGCTGCGCAATCAGTACCGCGCGCGCGCCGAGATCTCGCGCGCGTGGCTCGAAGAGACGGGCACCGAGGGCCTGATCGCGCTTTCCGGGGCCGCGGCGGGGGACGTCGGCCAGGCCCTGGCCGCGGACCATGCCGAAGTTGCCGAGCGCCTGGCGCGGGGGTGGGCCGAGCTCTTCCCGGGCCGCTACTACATCGAGCTGCAGCGCGCGGGGTTCCCCCATGGCGAAGCGCTGGTCGCGCGCTCGGTGGCGCTCGCCGGGCGCCTCGCGCTGCCGGTCGTGGCCACGCACCCGGTGCAGTTCCTCGAGCGCGACGATTTCAAGGCGCACGAAGCGCGCGTGTGCATCGCCCAAGGCTACGTGCTCGCCGATCAGCGCCGGCCGAAGCTGTTCACGCCCGAGCAGTATTTCAAGCGCCAGCACGAGATGGCCGAACTCTTCGCCGAGCTGCCGCAGGCGCTCGAGAACTCGGTCGAGATCGCGCGGCGCTGCAATCTCGAGATCCAGCTCGGCAAGAGCCGCCTGCCCGCGTTCCCGACCCCCCCGGGCGTGACCATCGATGATTTTCTCCGCGGCGAAGCGCACGCGGGCCTCGCGCGGCGCTTCGACCAGCTCGGCCTCAAGCAAGAGGACAGGCCGCGCTACGGCGAGCGGCTCGAGTTCGAGATCCTGACCATCGTCCAGATGGGGTTCGCCGGCTACTTCCTCATCGTGGCGGACTTCATCAACTGGGCGAAGCAGCACGGCGTACCGGTGGGCCCGGGTCGCGGCTCGGGTGCCGGCTCGCTGGTGGCCTACTCGCTCGGCATCACTGACCTCGATCCGCTGAAGTACGACCTCCTGTTCGAGCGTTTCCTCAACCCCGAGCGGGTGTCGATGCCGGACTTCGACATCGACTTCTGCCAGGACGGGCGCGACCGCGTGATCGAGTACGTGCGCGGCAAGTACGGCGAGGCAAGCGTCTCGCAGATCGTGACGTTCGGCACCATGGCCGCGCGCGCGGTGGTGCGCGACTGCGGCCGCGTGCTCGACCTCGGCTACAACTTCTGCGACCAGATCGCCAAGCTGATCCCGGTCCAGCCGGGCAAGACGATCACCCTCGAGGACGCGCGCGAGATGGAGCCGTTGCTCGCCGAGCGCGAGGAGAAGGAGGACGAGGTACGGGAGCTGCTCCAGCTCGGCGCCAAGCTGGAGGGCCTGGTGCGCAACGTCGGCATGCACGCCGGCGGCGTGCTGATCGCGCCCGGCCGGCTCACCGACTTCTGCCCGCTCTACGCCGCCGAGGGCACCGCCAACGTGGTGTCGCAGCTCGACAAGGACGACGTCGAGGCGGTGGGTCTGGTCAAGTTCGACTTCCTGGGCCTCACTACGCTCACGATCCTCGACTGGGCCGAGCGCTACGTCCGCGGCCTGAGCGACGAATCCTTTTCGCTCGAGAAAATGCCGTTGAACGACGCGCTCGCCTACAAGCTTCTTTCCGCCGGAAACACCACCGCGGTGTTCCAGCTGGAATCGCGCGGCATGCGCGATCTCATCAAGCGCGCGCGTCCGGATCGCTTCGAGGACGTGATCGCGTTGGTGGCCCTGTACCGCCCAGGGCCCATGGACCTTATCCCCGAGTACATCGAGCGGAAGCACGGCAAGCGCGTCGAGTACCTCGACCCGCGCCTCGCACCGATCCTAGGCCCGACCTACGGCATCATGGTCTACCAGGAGCAGGTGATGCAGATCGCGCAGGTCATCGGCGGCTACTCGCTCGGCGGCGCCGACCTCTTGCGGCGCGCGATGGGCAAGAAGAAGCCGGAGGAAATGGCGCAGCAGCGCGAGATCTTCGTCGCCGGCGCCGAGAAGAACGGCCTCGCCCGCACCCGCGCCACGCAGCTCTTCGACCTGATGGAGAAATTCGCTGGCTACGGTTTCAACAGGTCGCACGCTGCCGCGTACGCGCTGCTCGCCTACCAGACCGCGTACATGAAGGCGCACCACGCCGCCGCATTCTTTGCGGCGAACCTCTCCGCGGTGATGGACGACACCGACAAGGTGCGCCAGTTCCACGAGGACGCCCTCGCGAACGGCCTCGTCATCCGGCCTCCGGACGTCAACGCGTCGCAATACCGCTTTGTCCCCGTCGACGGCGCCACGATCCTCTACGGCCTCGGCGCGGTCCGTGGCACCGGGGAGAGCGCCATCAACGCGGTCCTCGCGGCGAGGCGCGAGAAGCCGTTCTCCGACCTATTCGACTTCTGCAGCCGGGTGGACAAGCGCTCGATCAACCGGCGCGTGGTGGAGGCTCTGGTGCGCGCCGGCGCCTTCGACTGCATCGACTCCAACCGCGCGCGCCTGCTCGCTTCGGCCGGGCGCGCGCTCGAGGCGGCGGAGCAGGCGCTGGCGCAGGCGTCCCAAAATAGCCTCTTTGGCGAGGCCGACGCGCCGCGCGGCGGCGCGGTCATATACGTCGACTCGGCGCCTTGGGACATGCGGCAGAAGCTCACCGAGGAGAAGGCGGCGCTCGGCTTCTACCTGTCGGGACATCTTTTCCAGGTCTACGAGCGCGAGCTCGCGGGATTTCCGCGGGTGCCGCTCGCGAAGCTCTCCGCGGGAGAGCGCGTGACGATGGCGGGCATCGTGGCGGCGGCGCGCACGCAGATGACGCGGCGCGGCCGCATGATGGTGGTGATGCTCGACGACGGCACCGCGCAGGTCGAGATCTCGGTGTTCAACGAGCTGTTCGAAAAGCACCGCGACAAGCTGAAGGAGGACTCGCTGCTCGTGGTCGCAGGCAAGGTGCAGTCGGACGAGTTCTCCGGCGGCCTGCGGGTCAGCGCCGACGAGCTCATGGACCTCGAGGCGCTGCGCAACCGCCATGCCTCGCTCCTCAAGCTCTTCATGAACGGCCAGGCCGATGCCGGGCGCCTGCAGCAGCTGCTCGGCCCCTACCGCGCCACCGGCAGCGGCAGCTGCCAGGTGCTCGTGGAGTACGAGAACGGAAAAGCGCAGTGCAAGCTCGCGCTCGGCGAATCCTGGCGCGTGCGGCCGGATACGCGGCTCATCAGCGAGCTCGGCGCCTGGCTGGCGCCGGAAAACGTCGAGGTCGTCTACAGCTCCCTCTAGCTGCCCCATCGCACCTCGCACGGCTCGCGCTCGAGCAGGTTGCGCTGGTGCCGCAGCCAGCCGTTGACCCAGCGCTGGTGCGGATCGATCCTGCGCTGCTCGGCAAGGAATCCGGCAAGTTGCGGATAGCAGGCCCTGGTCTGCTCGCGCGTCGCGTCGCGCGTGGACGCGATGGCGAAGCCGCCGCCGTGCGCGATAGCAAGATCGATCAGGCTGTGCCGCAACTGGGTGAGGCGCACCTCGGCGCCGAGGTGGGCGCTTGCGTCCAGAACGATGCTGACTTCGGCGCATTCACGCGCCGCATAGCGCAGGAAGGTTTCCTGGTCGGCGCCGATGTGCCGTACCGTGACGCCCGCGAGATCGATGCGCCATTCGGCGCAGTGCTCCCGGCTTCCGGCGATCAGCGCCTCGACGCGCGCTTGCGGGGCAAGCAGCACGAGCTTGCGCGCTTTCGCGCTCGGCAACGAGCCGCTCGCAACCGAGCCGACGACTAACGCCGGGGCTTGCGCTTCGCTGAGCGCACGTTCGAGCGATTCGAGCCGCAAGGTTACGCTGTAGATCACGCCGAAAAGTCCTTGCCCGCCCACCACCAAGGCGAACAGGCCCGGGTTGATCATGCGATCGACGCGCCGCAGCTGGCCGTCGGGCGTGGCGATGGTGAAGGATTGCACGTGGCCCACGGTGGGGCGTCCGTCGGGACCGGCGGCGTTGCAGGCGACGCTCTCGCCGATCGTCGGGTGCGTCGTGCGAATTTCCTGCGCGGGCCCGTCCCCGGGCCTAAGCCGCGCCGCCAGGCTCTTCCACGTCGCCGCCGACTGGACCTCGACCAGCCCGCGCGTCTCGTCGACGCCGAGCACGCGGTCGAGCCGCGACGCATCGACCGGGGTGCATTCGCGAACCGACTGGCACAGCTCCTGCGCGGAGAGGGGTCGCGCGCTCATGGTCCTTCCTCCGCCTTCAGCTGCGATTGCAGCTCCAGGGCAAGGCGCTCGAGGTCCTCGACCAGGGCGAGCGAATCGGACGGGTGCGCGCCGGCTCGCCGCCGCCCCGAGCGCGCGGCCTGCAGCTCGAATTGAACCCAGATGAGAAGCACCCGGCTCGGTCTGGCGGTCATCTTTCCTCCCTCGATCGATGTGACGCCGGCCATTTTTCTCCCTGCGCAAGCACGGCGGCAACGTCGGAGAGGAAAGTCGCGCCGCCCGATACCCGCAGCCGCGCTACGCGCTCGGACGGCGCTCGAAGCCGCTATGCGTGGGCTCCTCGTCGCTCGTCTCGACCCGAACCTCTTCGACGCGTGAAGCCGCAGGTCCGCGCCGTGCCCAGGCGATGAGCTGAGCCACCGGTTCGGGCGGGCCCTGCAGGAGCGCTTCGACGCTGCCATCGGCCCGGTTCCGGACCCAGCCGGCCACCCCCCGGTCCAGGGCTTCGCTGCAAAGGGCGTCCCGGAAGCCGACCCCTTGCACGCGCCCGACGATCCTCAGCCTTCGCGTAACCATGTAAAAGACCTTAAGGAACCGCTGCAACCCCAAGAACTGGCTTCTAAAGTTCGTGGTAAGCTCGGCGCGCGTCTGGCACTTAGGGGACTATAAAAATGCGCATCGCGCTGTTGGTCGTCGCCGGTCTTGCCCTGATCGGATTCCTCACCGTCGCCGTGGTGCTGCCCCAGAAGGCGGGCGCCGAAGCGCGTGAAGCCGCGCAGGCGCTGATCCAGGGCGCCGAGCCGGCGAAGCAGCAGGTGGCGGCTCATGCCGAGAAGTCGGGCAACCTCGTCGGCGTGGGAAAAGAAATCAAGGTCGCCGCGAAGAGCGATCCGAAGCACGGCGAGATGAAATGGATCGTATCCGAGAACGGCGATATCCGCGGCTGGAACGAGAAGAACGCGCTTGAAGTGACTTTCACGCCAACGTTGCAATCGGGCAAGGCGAACTGGAACTGCAGGGGCTTCCCGATTACGGTGATGCCGCCGAATTGCGGCGGTCGCTCGTAACGGCGGTCAGGATCGCTTGCAGGATTGCCGCCGGCTCCGGCGGGCAGCCCGGGACGGCGACGTCGACGGGCAGCACGTTCGACACGCGGCCCCGGCTGGCGTAGCTTTCGCCGAAGATTCCTCCGGTGCAGCCGCAGTCGCCCACTGCGACGACCAGCTTCGGCTCGGCCATCGCCGCGTAGGTGCGAAGCAGGGCCTGCTCCATGTTGCGCGATACCGGACCGGTGACGAGCAGGAGATCGGCGTGCCGCGGGCTCGCCACGAACTTCATCCCCAGCCCCTCGAGGTTGTAATAGGGGTTGCCCAAGGCATGGATCTCGAGCTCGCAGCCGTTGCATGATCCCGCGTCGACATGGCGCACCGCCAGCGCCCGGCCGAGACGCCCGAGAACCAGGGTCTCGAGCCGCTGCGCCAGCGCGCGCAGCGCCGGATCGGGCGCGCGCGCCGGCTCGGTGACGATTCCGGCGTGCACGATGCGGCGCAGGATCTTGTGCATCAGAGGTCTGCGCCGGAGTACGACAGGTTGAAGGACTTGTTGATCAGCGGAAAGTCCGGGACGATGTTTCCCAGCACCGCGTGCTCGAGCGCGGGCCAGTTCTGCCAGGACGGATCGTGCGGATGGCAGCGCCGGATGCTGCCCGCGCCGCCGGCCTCGAGCGCCACGAACACCTCGCCGCGCCAGCCTTCCACCCAGCCGACGCCGCTCGCGCCTTCAGCCGGTTCGGGTAGTCCAATTCTTGGATCACCCGAGGGGAGCGCGGCGAGGATGCGCCGCTCGAGGCGCAGCGACTCGAAGATCTCCTCGAAGCGCACCACGATGCGCGATGCGACGTCGCCGTTACGATGCGCGCACAGCGCCGGCTCGAGCTCGTCGTAGGGCGCGAAGCCCGGGAAGACGCGCGCGTCGATCGCGATGCCGCTCGCACGCGCGGCCAGGCCGACCACCCCGAGCTCGACGGCAAGGCGCGGCGCGAGCCGCCCGCAGTTGATGCAGCGGTCCTGCAGTCCCGGGTGATCGTAGTAGATCGCGCGTAGCGCGAGCACTTCCTCCTCGAGGCGCTCGGCTTCCTCGAGGATCGAATTGGCTCCCGGCGCATCGAGATCCACCGACGTACCGCCCGGGACGACCCGGTCCATCAGGAAACGGTGGCCGAAAAGGCGCGCATTCAGCCGCAACAGGTCCTCCTTCAGGCGCGAGAACTGCGCCAGCCCGAACGCGAGGCCGCCGTCGTTGCCGAGATAGCCGAGATCGCCGAGGTGGTTGGCGATGCGCTCGCGCTCGAGCAGCAGCGCCCGCAGCCACAAGCCGCGGCGCGGCGGCGCGGCGCCGGCGGCGCTCTCGAGCGCCATCGCGTAGGCCCAGGCGTACGCGACGGTGCTGTCACCCGAAACC
>DASYPG010000544.1:0-9436 GCA_036006885.1 Burkholderiales bacterium
GGTCGGGATGCCGGGGAACGAGGTGGCGGTGCGCGTGGAGATCTGCTGCCGGCTGGCCGAGGCCTGGGCGTCGACGCTCGGCCAGAAGAACGAGTTGGCTTCTCCGAGGAGCGCGCGCGACTCGTCCACGCGCGCGGCCGCGACGAGCAGATCGCCATTGTGCGAAAGCGCCTCGTCGACCACCACGTCGAGCGCGGCGTCGTCGTAGATGCGCCACCAGCGCCCCTCCTCGACGAAGCGCGGCGCGGTCTCCTTCCAGGCTTCGGGCAGCTCGACCGCAGGCCGCTCGTACTTCACCGGGTTGATGCAGCCCGCGAGAAGCACGCAAGCCGCGAGCGCAAGCCTATTCATGGCCGTGCGGGGCGCGGTGCGGCGTCGGAACGCTCTTGTGCGAGACCACGCGCACCTGCTCGGCCTCGCGCTTGATGTCGGCAGTGGAGCGTTTCTCGGTGAGGTGCCGGTCGGTCATCAGCTTGAAGAACATCGGCACGAAGAAGATCGCGAGGAAGGTCGCCGCGAGCATCCCGCCCATCACGCCGGTGCCCGCCGAGACGCGCGCCCCGGCGCCGGCGCCGGTCGAGAGGGCGAGCGGCAGCACGCCCAGGATGAAGGCGAGCGAGGTCATCAGGATCGGCCGGAAGCGCAGCCTGGCCGCCTCGACCGCGGCCGCGGAGGCCGAAAGCCCCTCCTCGTGCTTCATCACCGCGTATTCGACGATCAGGATCGCGTTCTTCGCCGCCAGGCCGAGCAGCGTGACGAGCCCGATCTGGAAGTAAACATCATTCGTCAAACCTCTTAAATAAACTGCGAGCAGCGCCCCGAACGTGCCGAACGGCATCGCGAGCAGCACCGTAAGCGGCAGCGACCATTTTTCGTATTGCGCAGCGAGGATCAGAAACACCATGGCGACGGCGAGCCCGAGCGCCAGGCCCGAGGTCCCGGCGGAGCGCTTTTCCTGGTACGAGACCCCGCCCCAGTCATAGCTGAAGTCCGCCGGCAGCACCTTGGCCGCAAGCGCCTCGACGGCCTGGATGGCCTGCCCTGAGGACACGCCCGGGGCGCCCTGGCCGAAGATCTTCACCGCCGGCAGGTTGTTGAAGCGGTCGAGCGAATCGGGTCCGGAGCTGTAGCGCACCTTGGCGAGCGAGTCGAGCGGAATCATCGCGCCGGCATTCGGCCCTTCCGCGGAGCGCACCCAGACCTTGCCGATATCTTCGGGTCGATCGCGGTATTGCGGCGCGGCCGACATCAGCACCTGCCAGGTCCGGCCGAACTTGTTGAAGTCGTTCACGTAGTAGCTGCCCAGCGTCGCGGCGAGCGCGCCGTAGAGCTCCTCCAGCGGCACGCCGAGCGCCTTCGCCTTGTCGCGGTCCACGTCGACGGAGAGCTGCGGCACCTGGGCCCGCCACAGCGTCTGCACCATCCCGAGCTGCGGCTCCTTGTGCGCCGCGCCGATGAACTGGCCGAGCGCCTTGGCCATCTCGCCCGACCCGCCGGTGCCGCGGTTCTGGATATAGAACTCGAAGCCGCCGGCGGTGCCCAGGCCGAAGATCGGCGGCGGGCCGAAGGCGAGCGCGAGCCCCTCCTTGATGTGGGCGGTCTTCATGAAGAAGTCGCCCACCAGCTGCGGCGTGGTCACCTTGCGCTCGCTCCACGGCTTCTGCGTCACGAAGATGGTGGCGGCGTTGTTGCGGAAGCCGCCGCCTAGAAAGTCGAAGCCGGTGAACGCCACCACGTCAAGGTTGTTGGGGTTGGAGGCAATTGCCTTGTTCACCTCGGTGACGACCCGGTCGGTGCGCTCGAGCGTCGCGCCGTCGGGGAGGATCACCGCCGCGATGTAGAAGCCCTGGTCCTCGTCGGGCACCAGGCTCCCCGGCGTGATGTGCCACAGCCAGGCCGCCGCCGCGACCATGCACGCGAAGAGCGCCAGCCCGATGCCGCCGCGACGAATGATCCACGCCACCCCCGACTCGTAGTGGTCGGTGGCGCGGCCGAACCCTCGATTGAACCAGGCGAAGGGTCCCCGCTCTTTCCTTTTCTCTGGCTTCAGCACGATGACGCACAACGACGGCGTCAGCGTCAGCGCCACGATGCCCGAGATCACCACCGCCATCGAAATGGTGACGGCGAACTGCCGGTAAAGCTCGCCGGTGAGGCCGCCGAGGAAAGCGATCGGCACGAACACCGCGCACAGCACCAGCACGATGGCGATGATCGGGCTCGTCACCTCGCGCATCGCCTTGATCGCGGCGTCGCGCGGCGGCAGGTTCTCCTCGTGCATGATGCGCTCGACGTTCTCCAGCACCACGATGGCGTCGTCCACTACGATGCCGATGGCGAGCACCATGCCGAAGAGGGTCAGCGTGTTGATGGTGTAGCCGAGGATCAGCAGCCCGGCGAAGGTGCCGATAAGCGACACCGGCACCGCGGCAAAGGGGATCAGCGTGGCGCGCCAGCTCTGCAGGAAGAGGTACACCACCAGGAACACCAGCAGCATCGCGATGAGCAGCGTCTCGACCACTTCCTTGATCGATACCTCGACGAAGCGCGTGGTGTCGTACGGTACCGAGTAGCTCAACCCCTGCGGAAAGCGCTTGGCGATATCCGCCACCGTGCGCTTCACGTCACCCGCGACCCCCAGCGCGTTGGCGCCGGGCTGGAGGAACACGCCCACCAACGTGGCCTCCCTGCCGTTGATGCGGCCGATGAAATCGTAGTCCTTGGAGGCAAGCTCGACGCGCGCCACGTCCTTCAGCCTGAGCGACGAGCCGTCGGCGTTGGTGCGCACCAGGATCTCCTCGAACTCCTTCGGGTCGGCGAGGCGGCCGCGCGTGGTGACCGTGTACACCAGCTCCTGCCCGGGAGGCGCGGGCGACTGCCCGACCTTGCCCGCGGCGAACTGGGCGTTCTGCTCGTTGATCACCCGGATCAGATCGGCGGGGGTGAGACGGTGCTGCGTCATCCGGTCGGGCTGCACCCAGATGCGCATGGCATAGTCCTTGGCGCCGAAGATCTGAACGTTGGTGGTGCCTGGAACGCGCTTGAGGAGGTCGAGCACGTTCAGCGTCACGTAGTTCGAAATGAACACGTCGCTGTGGCGGCCTTCGGGCGAGTAGAACGCGAGCACCTGCAGGAAGGCCGAGGAACCCTTTTCCACCGTGACGCCTTGCCGGCGCACCTCGAGCGGAAGGCGAGGCTCGGCCTGCTTGACGCGGTTGTTGACGTTGAGCGCCGCCTTGTCGGGGTCGGTGCCGATGTCGAACGTGACCTGGATCTGCACCACGCCCTGCGAGGTCGAGGTCGAGTTCATGTAGATCATGTGCTCGACGCCGTTGATCTGGTTCTCGAGCGGCGCCGCCACGGTCTGCTCGAGCACCTGGGCGGAAGCGCCCGGGTAGATGGCCATCACCGTCACGACCGGCGGAGCGATCTCGGGGTACTGGGCCACCGGCAGCACGCGCATCGCGGCGAGCCCGGCGAGCACCACGAACGCCGAAAGCACCGCGGCGAAGATCGGCCGATCGATGAAGAAGCGGGAGAACACTACTTCTTCCCTACAACAGATTTCTCAGAATTCTCAGAAGGTTTTTCGGCGATTTTCACCGGCGCGCCCGGACCGAGCTTGAGCAGGCCATCGACGATGACGCGCTCGCCGGGCTTCACGCCCTGGGTGATGACCCATTTGTCGCCTGACCACTCCCCTGCCTCCACCGGGCGCGGCTGCGCGGTGCTCTTGTCGTCGACCACGTAGACGAACTTTCCCTGCGGGCCCTCGAGCACCGCGCGTTGCGGCACGGTGAGGGCGTTGGGCCGGGTCGCGCCGTGCAGGATCACGCGCACGAACTGCCCGGGACGCAGGGCGCCGTCTGGATTGGGGACCTCCGCGCGCGCCTCGCGCGTGCCGGTGGCGGGGGAGACGCGCACATCGGAGAAGCTCAACTTGCCTTTCTTCGGATGGGTGCTGCCGTCGGCCAGGCGCAGCTCCACCTCGAAATTCTTCGGCAGGCTGAGGCGGCCGGCCTCAGCCTCCTTCTGCAGGCGCGCCTGCTCGTTGTCCGGAATGCCGAAGTTCACCCAGATCGGATCGACCTGGGTCACCGAGGTGAGCAGCACATTGGGGCCCGAGATGAGCGTGCCCTCGGAGGTCAGGGCGCGGCTCGTGACGCCCGAAACCGGGGCTCCCACCTTGGTGTAGCTCAGGTTGAGCTTCGCTTCATCAAGCCGCGCGCGCGCCGCCTTCAGGTCGGCTGCGCCGATGAGCTCCCCCGACACGGCGTCGTCGTACTCCTTCTGGCTCACCGCCTTCTCCGCGTACAGGGGTTTCAGCCGCGCGGCGTTGCGCTTCGCCTGGTCGACGCGCGCCTCGGCGGCCGCGACGTCGGCTTGAGCGCGTGCAAGCGCCGCCTCGAACGGCGCCGGATCGATGGTGAACAGCGATTGGCCCTGCTTGACCGGCGCGCCTTCACGGAAGTTTCTGGACAGCAGGATGCCGGTGACCCGCGCGCGCACTTCGACCTCGCGCGAGCCTGCCGTCTGTCCGGTGTACTCGAGCGTCACCGTCAGAGTCTGCGGCTGCACGATGGCGACGTTCACCTCCGCCGGCGGCATGCCGCCGCCTGGACCGCCATGGCCCTGGCCGCCCTTGTCGTGCCCGCCGGGCCCGCAGGCCGCGGCCGACACGACGAGCGACAGCGTGGCCAGATGTTTGAAACGCATGGGCACTCGCGGCGATAACGGCGGGGCTTTGATTCTAACCTTCGAGAATCCGCGGAATGTTGCACTTGTAATGGTTTTCCGACCGGTTCTATGCCGGCTCTATAATCGGGCAGCGCGCCTTTTCCGTCCCCGCCGCGCGCACCCGAATGGACAAACCGGCGGATGGATAACCCGGACATCTCCAAACTCACGATCGATCGCGCAGCCTCGCCTGCGAGGCGCCGGCGCAGGCGCGTGTGGCCATGGCTCGCCGGCGCTGCGGCGCTCGCCATCCTCGGGTTCACGACATACGGACGGTTCGTCGGTGGGGCCACTACAGTGGAAACCGCCGCGGTGAGCGCGGCCTTTCCGTCGCAGGCGTTCACGCTTCTCAATGCCACCGGCTACGTCGTTGCCCAACGAAAGGCGGCGGTCGCCTCCAAGGCAACCGGACGGCTGGAATGGCTCGGCGTGCTGGAAGGCAGTCGCGTAAAGCGTGCCGAGGTGATCGCGCGGATCGAGAGCCGCGACGTGGCGGCGAGCCGCGACCAGGCCAAGGCGAACGTGGGCGTCGCCGCCGCCAACGTGGAACAGGCGCGGGCCGAGGCGCGCGAAGCCCAGGCCAACCTGGCGCGCTCGCGCGACCTGGCGGATAAGAAGTTCATCAGCGGCTCGACGCTCGACTCGGCAGTGGCGCGCGACGACAAGGCGCGCGCCGGGGTGCGCTCGGGCGAAGCGGCGCTCGCCGCGGCTCAGGCGAACCTCAAGGCCGCCGAGGTGGCGCTCGACCAGACGCTGATCCGCGCCCCCTTCGACGGCGTGGTGCTCACGAAGAGCGCCAACGTCGGCGACAACATCACGCCCTTCTCCAGCGCCGTCGACACCAAGGGCGCGGTGGTGACGATCGCCGACATGGAATCGCTGGAAGTCGAGGCCGACGTCGCCGAGTCCTCGCTCGCCAAGGTGAAGCTCGGCCAGCCCTGCGAGATCCAGCTCGACGCCCTGCCCGAGCAGCGCTTCGTCGGCGTGGTGCAGCGCATCGTCCCGACGGTCGACCGCGCGAAGGCCACCGTGCTGGTGAAGATCCGCCTCGTCGAGCGCGATCCGCGTGTGGTTCCAGACATGGCGGCCAAGGTCGCGTTCCTCGAGCGCGAGCTCGCCGCGACGGAGAGGAAGCCGGTTCCGGCCGTGCCCAAGTCGGCCGTGCTCGAACGCGACGGCGCGAGGTACGTGTTCCTCGTGAAGGACGGGCACGCGCAGCGCGTCAAGCTCGAGGGCGCTCGCGCGCTCGGCGACCTGGTGCAGGCCGACGGGCTCAAGCCCGGCGAGCGGGTGATCGTCAGGCCCCTCGAGCGGCTCGCCGACGGCGCGCGCGTCAAGTGAGCCCCGCGCTCATCGAGGTGCGCAACGTTTCCAAGTCGTACCGGCGCGGCGGCCAGATCGTGCCGGTGCTGCACGACCTCTCGTTCGAGGTGCAGCGCGGCGACTTCCTCGGCCTGATGGGGCCGTCGGGGTCGGGAAAGTCGACGCTCCTCAACCTGCTCGCGGGCATCGACCAGCCCGATGCCGGACAAATCCTGGTCGACGGCGTCGACATCACCGGACTGCCCGAGTCAGACCTCGCCGACTGGCGCGCCGCAGCGGTCGGCTTCGTGTTCCAGTTCTACAACCTGATGCCGGTGCTGACTGCGTTCGAGAACGTGGAGCTCCCGCTCACCCTGACCTCGCTTTCCCGCCGCGAGCGCCGCGAGCACGTGGCCGCGGCGCTGCGCCTGGTCGGGCTCGCCGACCGGGCGCAGCATTACCCCTCGGAGCTCTCGGGCGGCCAGCAGCAGCGCGTGGCAATCGCGCGCGCGCTCGTCACCGATCCCAAGCTGATCGTGGCCGACGAGCCCACCGGCGACCTCGACCGCCAGTCGGCGGCCGAGGTACTGTCGCTCCTCGAGCAGCTCAACGTCGAGTTCGGCAAGACCATCGTCATGGTGACGCACGACCAGCGTGCGGCGGATCGCGCGCACGCCATCAAGTATCTCGACAAGGGCGAGCTGTCCGAAGGCGCCGACCTGCTCGAGCGCTCTATTCGTTAAGGGTCAAATGAGGCAGTTTCTCAAGCTCATCGTGCGCAACACGCTGCGGCACAAATTGCGCACCGGACTGACAGTGCTCGGCCTGCTCATCGCGGTGCTGTCTTTCGGCCTGCTGCAGACGGTCGTCGGCGCCTGGTACGCCGGCGCGAACGCCGCGGCGCCCGACCGGCTGGTGACGCGCAACGCCATTTCGCTCGTGTTTCCAATGCCGCTGCACTACCGCGACAAGATCCGCGCGGTACCGGGAGTGAAGCGCGTGGGCGCGGCGAACTGGTTCGGCGGCATCTACCAGGACCCGAAGAAGTTCTTCCCGCAGTTCGCGGTCGATGGCGCGCAGTATTTCGAGATGTATCCGGAATACCGCTTCGTCGAGGAAGAGAAGCGAGCGTTCCTGCGCGACCGGCGCGGCGCGGTCGTCGGCCGCAAGCTCGCCGACACCCACGGCTTCCGGGTCGGCGACACGCTGCCGCTGCGCGGCACGATCTTCCCCGGCGACTGGAGCTTCACCGTGCGCGCGATCTACGACGGCGCCGAGGCGCGCACCGACACCTCGCAGATGTTCTTCCACTGGGACTACCTCAACGAGACCATGAAGCGGCGGGTGGCGCGGCGCGCCGACCAGGTGGGCGTGTTCGTGGTGCAGATCGCCGAGCCGGCGCGCTCGGCGGAGATCTCGCAGGCCATCGACGCGCAGTTCAGGAACTCGGCCGCCGAGACCCTGAGCGAGACCGAGAAGGCATTCCAGCTCGGCTTCGTCGCCATGACCGAGGCGATCGTGGTGGGCATCCGCGTGGTCTCGTTCGTGGTCGTCTTCATCATCCTCGCGGTGATGGCGAACACCATGGCGATGACCGCGCGCGAGCGCCTCTCCGAGTACGCCACGCTGAAGGCGCTCGGCTTCGCCCCCGGCTACGTCGCCGCGCTGGTGCTCGGCGAATCGCTCGCGATCGCGCTTGCCGGCGGGCTGCTCGGCATCGCCTGCACCTTCCCGGTGGCGGCCTGGTTCGGCACCCAGACCGGGACGCTCTTTCCGGTGCTCGCGGTGAGCCCGGCGACCGTCGCCATGCAGCTCGGCTGCGCGCTCGCGGTCGGCGTGGCCGCGGCGCTGCTGCCTGGCCGGAGGGCCGCCCGGGTGCGAATCGTCGAGGGCTTGAGAGCGATCGGATGAAATCCATCCCGCTCGCGTACAGCGTGAGGAACCTGTGGACCCGCAAGCTCACCACCGCGCTCACCGCGGGCGGCATGGCGCTCGTAGTGTTCGTGTTCGCCGCGGTGCTGATGCTCGACGCGGGCCTGCGCCAGGCGATGGTGTCGACCGGGCAGCCGGACAACATCGTCGTCACGCGCCGCTCCTCGGGAAGCGAGGTGCAAAGCGGGGTCGAGCGTCCCCAGGCGGCGCTGGTCGAGTCGCAGCCCGAGGTCGTCACGGCCTCGAAGGAGACCGTGGTGCTGATCGCGCAGCCCAAGCGCGACTCCGGCGTGGTCAGCAACGTGACCGTGCGCGGGTTGTCGCCGCAGGGCATCGCGCTGCGGCCTCAGGTTCGCATCGCCGCGGGGCGGATGTTCCGGGCGGCGAGCACCGAGGTCGTGGTGGGCCGGAGCATCGCGCAACGCTTCGCCGGCACCGGCGTCGGGGAGCGGTTGCGCTTCGGCGCGCGCGACTGGCTGGTGGTCGGCGTGTTCGACGCCGACGGATCGGCCTTCGACTCCGAGATCTGGGGCGACGTCGACCAGATGATGCAGTCGTTCCGGCGCCAGGTGTACTCCTCGGTGATCGCCCGGCTCGCCGACCCCGCAACCTTCGACGCGCTCAAGCAGCGGCTCGAGTCGGACCCGCGGCTCACCGTGGACGTGAAGCGCGAGCGCCAGTTCTACGAGGAGCAGTCGGCGGCGCTCTCGGGCTTCATCAGCATCCTCGGGCTCACGCTGTCGGTGATCTTCTCGATCGGCGCGATGATCGGCGCCATGATCACCATGTACGCCGCGGTCGCCGGCCGCACCGGCGAGATCGGCGCGCTGCGCGCGCTCGGCTTCCGCCGCCGCGCGATCCTCGCCGCCTTTCTCGCCGAGGCGCTCGCGCTCGCGGCGCTCGGCTGGGCCCTGGGCCTCGCGGCCGCGTCGCTCATGCAGCTCGTGCACATCTCGACCATGAACTGGCAGTCCTTCGGCGAGCTTGCGTTCTCGTTCACGCTGACGCCGAAGATCGTGCTGCAGTCGCTCGCTTTCGCGGCGGTCATGGGCTTCGCTGGCGGCGTGCTGCCCGCCCTGCGCGCCGCGCGCCTGAGTATCGTCGACGCCTTGCGCGCCGCCTAAAGCGGCCCGGGGTTCCCGGCCGTTTCGCAGTCAAGCGATAGTTTGTCGGGCGATTCATGCGCGGCCGGAATGCATGCGCCGGCCGACGACAATAGGCGCATGATTACCCGCGAGACCGTGCATCGCAGCCCGAGCGTGCAGGTTCACTTCGTGCGCTGCCGTCCGCACGACGGCGCCTGCGGACCGGAAGAGCACGCGGCAACCGACCTGCTCGTATTTCCGCTGCGCGGAGTCTTCGTCAAGCACCACGCAAGCAGCAGCCGCGTGGTGGCCGATGCCTGCCATGCGCTCCATTTCCAGGCGAACCGGCCCTATCGCGTCAGCCATCCGGTCGAGGGCGG
>DASYPG010000545.1:0-8665 GCA_036006885.1 Burkholderiales bacterium
TTCCAAGTCGGGCAAGGGAGTCCAGGAAGCTTCCGGCAAGACGAGCCTTCTCAAGCGTGCCGACCGCGCGGTGCTGTCGGCCATCGACGGCCGCGCCACGCTCGGCGAGGTGGCGCAGAAGGTCGGCAAGAGCTTCGACGGGGAGTTCGAGAAGCTCGTCGCGCAACTCGACAAGGACGGCTTCATCCGCGAGGTCGCCGCGGGAGCCGCGGCGAGCTCGCAGTCGCGGCCCGCGGTGGCGGCGGCGAAGCCCTCGGCCAAGGCGCCCGCACCCGCGGCGAAGGCGTCGACGTCTTCTTCGGGCGGCGCCGACGATCTCGACTTCACCACCATCATGCCGGCGATCAAGGCGGCGCCGCGCCCGCTCGCGCCCGCCGCCGCGCCTTCCAAGGCGCAGGTGAGCGATGCCGCCCTGCGCGCGAAGGAACAGGAATCGGCCCTCTACAAGGCGCGGCAGGAAGCCGAGGCGAAGGCGCAGGCCGAGCGCGACCGCGTGAAGCAGGAAGCCGAGGCCAAGGCGCGAGTCGAGGCCGAGGCCAAGGCGCGCCTCGACGCCGAGAGCCGCCTGCGCGAGGAAGCCATCGGTCGCGCGAAGGCGGCGGCCGAAGCGCAGGTGAAGGCGGTGCGGGCGAAAGCCGAGGCCGAGGTACAGGCGAAGCTCGAGGCCGAGCGCAAGGTGCGCGACGAAGTCGAGCGCAGGGTGCGCGAGGAGGCCGAGCGGGCGCTGCGCGAAGCCGAGGCGCTGCGCCAGCGGCTCGACGAGGAACGAAAGGCCCGCGAGGAAGTCGAGCGCAAGCGCAGGGAGGAAGAGGAGCGCCGCCGCAGGGAGGAAGAAGAGCGGCGCGCACGCGAGGAAGCGGAGCGCAAGGCGCGCGAGGAAGCCGAACGCAAGCGCCGCGAAGACGAGGAGCGCAAGCGCCGCGAGGAAGAAGAGAACAAGCGCCGCGCGGAAGAGGAGCGCCGTGTCGAAGAGGAAGCGCGCCGGCTGCGCGAGGAGATCGAAGCGAAGGCGCGCGAGGCGGCGGAGCGCGCGCGGCGCGAAGAGGAAGACCGCCTGCTGCGCGAGAAGGAGGAGCAGATTCGCCGCGCACGCGAGGCCGAGGAAGCGCGCATGCTTCAGGCGCGCGCCATGGAAGAGGCGCGCATGGCGCGCAAGCAGCGCGACCGCGACAACGACGACAATCGCGGCCGCGGCAAGTCCAAGGACGAAACCAAAATAGCGCAGCCCACGCTCCCGGCCGCGGCGGCGCCCGCGGCCTCCGGCGGCGGCAGCCTCGACGCGCTCATGGCCGACCTCGATTCGTTCTCGCAGCGCGAGGATGAGGAGCGTCAGTCTCGCGAGACGGCCGACAGCCAGGCGCGCGAGGAAGGCAAGCGCAAGGCGCAGGCCGAAGCCGAGCGCCGCGCGCAGGAGGATGCCGAGCGCAAGCTCCACGAGGAGCTCGAGCGCCAGATGCGCGAGCAGCAAGAACGCCAGCGCCGCGACGAGGAACAGCGCCGCGCGGGCGAGGAAGCCGAGCGCCGCGCGCGCGAGACCGAAGAGCAGCGCCGCCTGGATGTCGAGCAGCGGGCCGAGGAGCGCAAGCGCAAGGCCCAGGAGGTGCTGCTCGCCAAGGCCGCGCCGCTCGGAGACCTCGAGGTGAGCGACAAGGACCTCGCGATGGACGAGGTGCGTCACGACGAGGCGGCGGTCGCGCGCGAGACGCGCAAGGCGCAGCGCGAGCGCGAGCGCGAGGCACGGCAGCGCGCCAAAGAGGCGAAGGAGCATGCGAAGGCCGCGGCGCGCGCGGATTCGGTCAAGTACCCGAAGGCGCGCCGCCCCATCAAATTGGGACGGCCGGTCGCGCTCGCCTTGCTCACGGCCCTCGCAGCCGGCCTCGTGGCCCTGCACATCGTCCCGCTGCCGATGGACGAATACGAAAAGGCGGCGTCCGAAGCGCTCGGCCGGCCGGTGAAGATCGGCACCGGCCGGTTGTCGCTCTATAGCGGCCTGCGCCTCAATCTGGAGGACATCGCGGTCGACGGCGCGACCAGGATTGCATCGGCGCGCGCCTATCCGCAGCTCGCCCCGCTGGTGGAGGGCAGGAAGGTCCTGGCGCGCCTCGAGCTCGCCGGCGTCACGGTGCCGCAGGCCGCGATCGGCTCGGTGGTCGGGGCGAAGCTGGGAGGCGAGGGCTTCCGCGGCGCGCGCATCTTCGCGAAGGACGTAAAGCTCACCGGCCCGGTGGCGCTGCCGCCGCTCGAGGCCGAGGCGCTGATCGGTCGCGACGGCGCGATGCAAAGCGTCCGGCTGACCGGGCCGGAGAGCCTGACCGCCATGCTCACCCCGAGGGCGAACGGCGACGTCGACTTCGACGTCACCGCCGCGAACCTCGCGATCCCGTTCGCGCCCGAGGTAACCCTGTCCAGCTTCGCGATGAAGGGCATCGCCAACCGCCAGGGTATGAACATCGCTTCATGGGGCGGCGGGGTGCTGGACGGCGCGGTTTCCGGCACGGCGAACCTGCGCTGGAGCGGCGCCTGGCACATAGAGGGCGGGCTCACCGCGCGCGCGATCAATGCCGCCCTGTTCGCCCCGGCGCTGCTCGCCGAGGGCAAGGCCGAAGGCCAGGGACGCTTCTCCATGAGCGGGAACGACCCCATGAAGCTCTACAACGCCGCGCACCTCGAGGGGAGCTTCACCGTGGGCAAGGGCGTGCTCGGCACCATCGACCTGTCGCGCGTGCTGCACACCGGCGGCGGGCAGTACGGCGGGCGCACCCAGTTCACCGAGATGACCGGCCATGCGGTCTACGATCGCGGCGCGGTGGCATTGCGAAACATCAATATCAGCGCCGGGGCGCTCACGGCGGCCGCGAGCGCCGACATCGCGCCGAGCGGCGCGATCGCGGGCCGCATCGTCGCCGACATCCGCACCACGGTGCAGCCTTTGCGTGCGATACTCGTGATCGGGGGAACCGTCCAGGAGCCGCAAGTCCGCAGCAACTAGCGGGCCGTAACGTAACTAGTGTCCGAGATCCTTCAGCTTCGCGGGCCGCGCGCCCTGTCGCAGTTCCGACTCGCCAAGCTGCTCGCCTCCCTGCAGAAGATCGACCCGGGTCTGCGCTCCTTGAGCGCCGAATACCGCTATTTCGTCGAGCTGGAGCGCGGGCTCGAGCCGCACGAGGCGCGCACGCTGCGCGCGCTGCTCGACGACGGCAACCCGATGCCCGAGGACGTCGACAGCAGCGTGTTCCTCGTGGTGCCGCGGCTCGGAACCGTCTCCCCCTGGTCGTCTAAGGCGACCGACATCGCGCGCAACTGCGGCCTTTCGCCGGTGAAGCGCGTCGAGCGCGGCACGGTGTACTACCTCGGCTCGGACGCGGCCGCGCTCGCCGCGGGCCTGCACGACCGCATGACGCAGACGGTTCTGCGCTCCTTCGACGAGGTGCCGCGCCTTTTCCAGCATGTACCGCCACGGCAGTTACAAACGATCAAGGACATTGGCAAGGCCAACGGGGACCTCGGGCTCGCGCTGAGCGACGAGGAGGTCGAGTACCTCGAGCGCGCCTACCGCGGCCTCGGGCGCGACCCGACCGACGCCGAGCTCACCATGTTCGCGCAGGCGAACTCCGAGCACTGCCGCCACAAGATCTTCAACGCCGACTGGATCGTCGACGGCGAGCGCAAGGCTCATTCGCTCTTCGCCATGATCCGCCACACGCACGCCGCGGCGCCGCAGGGCACGGTCGTCGCCTACGCCGACAACGCTGCCGTCCTCGAAGGCGCTGCCGCGCACCGATTCATCCCGAACCCCGATCGGGTGTACGGCTTCGTTCCGGAGTCGACGCACTTCGTCATCAAGTGCGAGACCCACAACCATCCCACGGCGATCTCGCCCTTCCCGGGCGCGGCCACCGGCGCGGGCGGCGAGATCCGCGACGAGGGCGCGACCGGGCGCGGCGCCAAGCCCAAGGCCGGACTCGTCGGCTACTCGGTGTCGAACCTGCGCATCCCGGGCGCGCTGCAGCCCTGGGAGGGCGAGGGCGTGGGCAAGCCGGAGCGCATCGCTTCGGCGCTCGACATCATGCTCGAGGCGCCGATCGGCGCCGCGGCCTACAACAACGAGTTCGGGCGGCCGAACCTTTGCGGCTACTTCCGCGCCTTCGAGATGGGCACGCGCGGCTACCACAAGCCGATCATGCTCGCCGGCGGGCTCGGCGCGCTCCGGGCGCAGCATGCCCACAAGAATGCGATTTCCGAAGGCGACTTGCTGATTCAACTGGGCGGTCCCGGGATGCTCATCGGCATGGGCGGCGGCGCCGCCTCGTCGATGGGCGCGGGCGCCAACGTCGCCGAGCTGGACTTCGACTCGGTGCAGCGCGACAACGCCGAGATGGAGCGGCGGGCGCAGGAGGTGATCGACCGCTGCTGGCAGCTCGGCGAGGCGAACCCGATCCTCTCGATCCACGACGTCGGCGCGGGCGGCCTTTCGAACGCGCTGCCCGAGCTCGTGCACTCGGCCGGGCGCGGCGCGCGCATCGAGCTGCGCGCGATCCCGGTCGAGGACACCGGCATGTCGCCGCGCGAGATCTGGAGCAACGAAGCGCAAGAGCGCTACGTTTTGGCAGTTTCGAAAAAGGAGATCGACCTTTTCCGCCAGATCTGCGAGCGGGAGCGCTGCCCGTTCGCCGTGCTCGGCACCGCCACCGGCGACGGCCGGTTGCTGGTCACCGATTCGAAGCTCGGCAAGAGCCCGGTCGACGTGCCGCTCGAGCTCATCCTCGGCAAGCCGCCGAAGATGCTGCGCGACGTAAAGCACGTGAAGCCCGCGCTCAAGCCGCTCGCGCTCGACAAGATCACGCTGCAGGCGGCGGCCTACCGCGTGCTGCAGCATCCCAGCGTCGCCGACAAGACCTTCCTCGTCGCCATAGGCGATCGCACCGTCGGCGGCCTGTGCGCGCGCGATCCCTTCGTCGGCCCGTGGCAGGTGCCGGTGGCCGACTGCGCCGTGACTCTGGCGGACTACCGGGGGTACGCCGGCGAGGCCTTCGCCATCGGCGAGCGCACCCCGCTCGCGCTCATCGACGCGCCGGCCTCGGGGCGCATGGCGGTGGGCGAGGCGCTCACGAATCTCGCCGCCGCGCCGATCGTTTCTCTTTCAAAAGTAAAACTGTCCGCGAACTGGATGGCGGCGGCCGGCTACCCGGGCGAGGACGCCGCGCTCTACGAAACGGTGCGCGCGGTCGCGCTCGAATTCTGCCCCGCGCTCGGCGTCTCGATCCCGGTCGGCAAGGATTCGCTGTCCATGCGCACTGCCTGGGACGGCAAGGAGGTCGTGAGCCCGCTCTCCCTCATCGTCTCGGCCTTCGCGCCGATGGAGGACGCGCGCGCGACGCTCACGCCGCAGCTGCGCACCGACTGCGGCGAGACCGAGCTCGTCCTGGTCGACCTGGGACAAGGCAAGAACCGCCTCGGCGGTTCGATCCTGGCGCAGGTGTTCTCGCAGCTCGGCGACCAGGCGCCCGACGCCGATCCGCGCCTCGTCAAGGCCTTCTTCCAGGCGATCCAGGAGCTGCGTCCGCAGCTTCTCGCCTACCACGACCGCTCCGACGGCGGCCTGTTCGCGGCCGTGTGCGAGATGGCGTTCGCCGGGCACTGCGGCGTCACGCTCAACCTCGATGCGCTCACCTTCGACCCGGCGGTGGACGACGTCGACGCGTTCAAGCGCAACGCCGAGGAGCAGCTCGCCGGGCGGCTGAACGACCTCGCGCTCGCGGCGCTCTTCAACGAGGAGCTCGGCGCTGTGCTGCAGATCCGCGCCGCCGACCGCGGCCGCGCGATGGACGTCCTGCGACGCGCGGGTCTCGGCCACTGCAGCCACCTCATCGGCCAGCCGAGCGCGCGCGACGAGATCCGCTTCACGCGCAACAACAAGAGCGTGTTCAACAACAAGCGCGACCACCTGCAGCGCCCCTGGGCCGAGGTCACGCGGCGCATGCAGGCGCTGCGCGACAACCCGCAGTGCGCGCGCGAGGAATTCGACCGAATCATCGAGCAGAACGACCCGGGTCTCTCGCTCTCGCTCACCTATGATCCGAAGGAGACCTTCGGGGACCCGAACGAGGTGTTCGTCGCCGCGGGCGCGCGGCCGCGCATCGCCGTGCTGCGCGAGCAGGGCGTGAACGGCCACGTCGAGATGGCGGCCGCCTTCGACCGCGCCGGCTTCGAGTCGGTCGACGTCCATATGACTGACCTCATCGCCGGCCGCACCTCGCTCGCCGGATTCAAGGCCTTCGCCGCCGGCGGCGGCTTCTCCTATGGCGACGTCCTCGGCGCGGGGCAGGGCTGGGCCAAGACCATCCTCTTCAACGCCCGCGCGCGCCGCGAGTTCGAGCGCTTCTTCGCCCGCCCCGACACCTTCGCCCTGGGCGCCTGCAACGGCTGCCAGATGCTCGCCGCGCTTAAAGAGCTCGTCCCCGGCGCCGCCGACTGGCCGATCTTCGTGCGCAACAAGTCCGAGCAGTTCGAGGCGCGCTTCGTCATGGTCGAGATCACGCCTAGCCCCTCGATCTTCTTCCAGGGCATGGAAGGCAGCCGCATGCCCATCGTCACCGCCCACGGCGAAGGCCGCGCGCTCTTCAACGACGGCGACGAGCGCGCCCTCGTGTGCATGCGCTACGTCAACAACCGCGGCGAGCCCGCCGAGACCTACCCCTACAACCCGAGCGGCTCCCCGCAAGGCATCACCGGCCTCACCACCGCCGACGGGCGCTTCACCATCGTCATGCCCCACCCCGAGCGCGTCTTCCGCACCGTCCAGATGTCCTGGGCCCCCGACCGCTCCGTCGAGGACTCGCCCTGGATGCGCATGTTCCGCAACGCCCGCAAATGGGTCGGGTAGTCGCGCTCATCCCCTGATTCGCGGCCCTAAGGGGCTCCTTCCCGCCAAATCAAGCGCTTGTCCCAATTCGCGCCGGATATCAAAGCCGCGCGCCGGACAAGTGATTGATTCATCTGTCCAGTCCTCCGACCTGCGCCAAGATATCCGGAAATGTTTCGGGATATACAACGTTAGGTTGCACATGAGCGCAGTCGAAGCGGAGGGGCAGTGGATGGCCTTGCTAGATGCAGGCACCAAGGTAAGGTTTCTGGCTTCGCTCAGCCATGAGCTCACCATCGCCGGTCGCGCAGCCTCGTACGAAGTCGGAACTGATGGTCTCACCCGACCCGAGCTATTACGGCATGTGAACGAGATTCAACACCGAGTGTCCGCGTGTCTAAGTCAACTGCTTCGAGGCTACACGAATGAGAGCTTTGAGCGCTCAATCGCTAATTGGGTATTAGAGGCACCGGACAGCGAACTTCGCGGTTGGACATCACGGGCATGGCAAGATGCAAAGACACATGTTCAGCGTGCAACCTAACAGCGCGTTGTTGACCGACGCCAAGCTTCCCCCGATTTAGTTGACACCCCGGGCTAACAGCTCGGAGGTGTGTGGTGGCAAAAGCCGGACGTAGAAGGATTGCGAAATACGGAGAGCGATTCAAGGCGACAGCGGTGAAGTTGAGCGGCCTGCCCGGCGTTCTGATTCAGGACGTGGCGGCAGCGCTAGACGTTCATCCGTTCATGCTGTCGCTGTGGAGAAAGCAGGTTCGAGAAGGGGTAATCGTGGCCAGGGCTTCGAAGCTCGATGTGGAAACCACGGCGGAGCTGAGGCGGCTAAGGGAGCTTGAACGTCGCTACAAGGTGCTCAAGGAGGAGCACGAGCTCTTAAAAAAAGCCATCCGGTTTGCTTCCGATCGAAAGCGGAAATCTTCGAGTTCATCGAAGTAAACCGGGCAGAGCACGGCCTTACGCTCATGTGCCGGGTCTACGGGGTTACCAGGGCGGGTTTCTATGCATGGCGCTCGCGCGAGCGCAGCGAGCGTGAGCGCCACAATGAAGCCCTGGCGGATCAGATTAGAGCTGTTCACAGCGAAAGTCGCGGCATCTACGGCAGCCCGCGCGTGCACCGGGAGCTACGCAGCCGCGGCCATCGGGTTGGAAAGCACCGCGTTGCGCGCCTGATGAGAGCGCATGGCATCAAGGCTCGCGTGGCCACGCTGCGCTATACAAATCCAAGCCTGCGGCGCTACTTTGGAGCGATTCCCAACCAACAGCTCGATCTGGAGCTCGAGCGCCCTGACCAGGTCTGGGTTGGCGACATCACGTATCTCAAAGTGGGCACGATCTATCGCTACCTGGCCGTGGTGATGGACAAATACAGTCGCCGGGTGGTGGGCTGGAGCTATGGGCCGAGGAAGGATGTAAAGCTCACCTTGCAGGCGCTCAACAGCGCCGTGCGCAGCCGCCGGCCTGGTTCAGATCTGGTGTTTCATACCGATCGCGGTATTGAGTACGCCGCCGGTGCCTTCAAGCAACGCATAGCGGAGTTGGGCTTCACCCAAAGCATGAACCGGCCCGGGAAAGTGACCGACAACGCCTTCATCGAGTCCTTCTTCCATTCCATGAAGTCGGACATCTATCACGGCGTCCGATACACCGAAGATCTCCAGATGCGTGCGGCTCTAAAGAGCTACGTTCCGTTTTACAACAAGGATCGACTTCACTCATCATTGCAGTACGTACCGCCTGCGACGTTCGAACAGCAGGCTCGTCGACCGGGGTGTCAATGAAACCGGG
>DASYPG010000546.1:0-8862 GCA_036006885.1 Burkholderiales bacterium
CCGCCCGCGCTGACCGAGGCGATCTGCGAGCGCCTCGAACGGCGCTACGCCTGGCGCGTCCAGCCCTCGTGGGTGGTTTATCTCTCCGGCGTGGTTCCCGGGCTGCACCTCGCCGCGCGCAAGCTCGTGCCGCCCGACGGCCACGTGCTCGTGCCGCGGCCGGTCTATCAGCACCTCAGGCGCGCCGCGGAGCTCGCGCCGCGCCGCTTCACCGAGATTGCGCTCGTCCTCGACCGCGGCCGCTGGGTATTCGACCCGCAGGATCTGAGAAAGGACGCCGATCTCTTCTTTCTGTGCAATCCGCAGAACCCCGGCGGCACCGTATTCCGCCGCGGCGAGCTCGAGCGGCTCGCCGCGGCGAGCGGACGGGCGATCATCGTGTCCGACGAGATCCATTGCGACCTGGTCCTCGACCAGGATCTGCGCCACGTGCCGATCGCGAGCCTTTCGCCCGAAGTCTCGCGCCGCACGGTCACGCTGATGTCGGCGAGCAAGACCTTCAATTTCCCGGCCGCGGGCTGCGCCTGGGCGATCATCGAGGACGACCGGCTACGGCGAGCGTTCGCGGCCGACATCGCGGCGCACGTGCTGCATTCACCCTCGGTGTTTGGCTACGACGCCACGCTGGCGGCGTTTCGCGGCGGCGATGCCTGGCTCGCCGCGCAGCTCGAGTACCTGCGCGGCAACCGCGACCTGGTCGAGCGCGCCATGCCGGCGGCGGGCCTGCCGACGGCGCACGTCGAGGCCACGTATCTCGCGTGGATCGACGCGTGTTCGCTCGAAGCCAAAGACGCATACCAGCTTTTTCTCGACGCGGGCGTGGCGCTGTCGCCGGGCCCGCAGTTCGGCGGGTCCGCGGCTTTCGTGCGCCTCAATTTCGCGACGCAGCGCGCGCGCCTCGCCGAGGCGCTCGCCCGGATGCGCGCCGCGGCAGCACGTCCCGCGCCGCGGTAGCTTCGGGCTGGCGCCGCGGTGCCGGCACTTCGGCCCGCGCGGCCGCGCCAGAACCGTTCGCACGAAGCAAGAGCGCGGCGTGCAGGATGCGCTCCAGATGCGGGTCACTGACCCCGAGCTCATGCATGTGCTGGAGCGTGTTGCGGATGTAGTCGACCGCGCTGCCGCGCTGCCCGATGCCCTGCGCGACCAGGCGTGCGCGGCCGTGCAGATCGAGCTCGCGCACGTAGGCGGGATGGGTGGGGTCGGCGAGAAACGCGAGCGCGCGAACATGGCGTCCGCCGGCGACCTGCACCAGGAGGAGGCGGGGCGCGTACACGCGCCGCGGCATCTCGCGCTTCCAGAGGCGCGCCAGCGCACGCCGCACGTCGTCGGCATGGACGCGGTATGCCATGCCCCAGCACGAGCCGCCGCGGCACAGGCCCATCACCAGGCCGGGCTTGCGCTTGGTGCCGCGGTAGCGGGTCGAAAGGATGCAGAGCGCGCGGTGATAGCCGTGAATCCGTCCGCGCGTCTTCTGGCTGTACGAAAAGCCCGGCGACCACATGAGCGAGCCGTTGCCGAAGACCCAGAGGTCACCTTTCGGCAGCTTCGCCATGAACTCGTCGAGGGTCATCGTCTCACTTTAACCATCTTGCGCAGCATATAAAATCGGCGCGATGTCCGCACGCCGTCCGCCGATCGTCGGCCGCTACACCGGCGAGGAGCTCGTGCTCGCCGGGCGCAACCGCGGCATGCCGCTCGAGGCGCTGCGCCACGACGTAACGCCTGCCGGGCTGCACTATCTCTTGATTCATTTCGACATCCCGGCGGAACCGGCGCACTGGAAGCTTCGCTTCACCGGTCTGCTGAACCATCCGTTCGAGATCACGTTGGATGAGCTGAAAGCGCTTCCTGCCCGCACCGAGCGGGTGACGATGGAATGCGCCGGCAACGGCCGCGGCCAGCTCTCGCCGCGCTACCCGTCGGTGCCTTGGCTCGAGGAGGGCGTTTCCACCGCGGAGTGGACCGGCGTGCCGCTCGCGCTGCTGCTGTCGCGCGCGGGCCTGAGGAGCGATGCGCAAGACATCGTGTTCCGCGGCGCCGACCGTGGCTTCGATCGCGGCGTCGAGCACGAGTTCGCGCGAAGCTTGGATCCCGAGTGGGCCAAGCGCGACGAAGTGCTGCTTGCCTACGCCATGAACGGTGCGGCGCTCCCGCCGCAGCACGGCGCGCCGCTGCGCCTCGTCGTGCCGCGCTGGTACGGCATGGCAAGCGTGAAATGGCTCTACGCAATCGACGCGCTCGACCGCAAGTTCGACGGCCTGCAGCAGGCCTCGGGCTACCACTGGCGGCGCGCGACAGGCGAGAAGGGCGCGCCCTGCACACTGATGCGAGTGAATTCCCTCATGCTGCCGCCGGGCATTCCGGATTTCTACACTCGCAAGCGCGTCGCCGCGGCAGGAAGCATCGAGATCACCGGCAGGGCGTGGAGCGGGGCCGGCCACATCGATAAGGTCGAACTCGCGGTGAACGGCGTCTGGCGCGGCGCTGTAGTCGAGCGGCGACAGTTCGAGCACGCGTGGCAGGCCTGGCGCGCCACCTGGGAAGCGCGTCCCGGCGAGCACGAACTCGCCTGCCGCGCCACCGACTGCACCGGCGAGCGCCAGCCGCTCGAGCCGCCGTGGGACGCCTCGGGGTTCGGCAACAACGGGGTGCAACGGCTCCACGTCGCGGTGACCTCCTAGCGTTGCGGTCAACGCACTTTCAAGTGGCGCGTTGTTCGATGCAGATCCCGAACGGATCGCCTTACCAACCGAGGAGAATTCATGATCAAGAAACTGCTGGTTGCACTGTTCGCGTCTGCGTTCGCGCTGGGCGCCTACGCGCAGGCTCCCAAGGCCGAGCCGAAGGCCGAGTCGAAGATGGAAGCGAAGAAGGACACGAAGAAGGCCAAGTCCACCAAGGCGAAGTCGAGCAAGAAGTCCGGCGACGCGAAGTCGAGCAGCACGAAGTCGGGCAGCGCGCCCAGCGAGGCCAAGAAAGACACCAAGTAACCCCGCGCAAGATGTGCGCCCGGCGCAACTGCCGGGCTTTTTTTTTGCGGTAAAGTAGCTCGATGAGGCTTGCCTTATTGCTCCTCGTCGCGCTCGCTTTGCCGGCTGCGGCGCAGCCGCTGAAGCCCTGGAAGGGCGGCGCGACCCCGGCGCTCGAGCTCGAGGACGTGCAGGGCAAGCTGCATCGCCTGTCCGAGTATCGAGGCAAGGTAGTGCTGCTGAACTTCTGGGCCACGTGGTGCGCGCCCTGCCGCGAGGAGATGCCGAGCATGGCGGCGCTCGAGGACAGCCTCGAGGGCCGTCCGTTCGCGGTGCTCGCAGTCAACGTCGGCGAAGGCGCACGCGCGGCGCGCGGCTTCGGGGAAAAGATGGCGCTGCGCTTTCCGTTGCTGCTCGACGGCGATATGAAGACCACCCGGGCATGGGGCGCGCGCATGCTTCCGGCGAGCTACGTCATCGGTCCCGACGGCAAGGTCGCCTACAGCTACCTCGGCGCGATCGACTGGAACGCGCCCGAGGTGAGAAAGGCGATCGAGCGCCTGATGCCGTGAGCGGCCGCCTGGCGGTTGTTGCGCTCTTCTTTTCCGCGGCGCTGTGCGCTGCCGAGGAATCGCTCACAGTGCCGTTCATCACCACCCCGGACGAGGTGGTGCAGCGCATGCTCGCGCTCGCGCAGACCCGTCCCGGCGACCTGGTCGCCGATCTGGGATCGGGCGACGGACGCATCGTCATCGCCGCGGCGCAGAAGTTCGGCGCCCGCGGGTTGGGCATCGAGCTCGATGCGCGGCTGGTGGAGCGCTCGCGCGAGAACGCGGCGCGGGCCGGGGTCGCGGACCGGGTGTCCTTCGTGCAGGGCGACGTGCTCGCCGCGGACATTTCCGCGGCGAGCGTGGTCACCGTCTATCTCCTGCCCGATCTCATGAATCGGCTGCAGCCGCGGTTCCTCCAGCGCCTGCAGCCCGGCACCCGCATCGTGTCGCATGCGTTCACGATGACCGGCTGGCGGCCCGACGGCCGCGAGACCATGCATATTGCGAAGTCCCATCCCGGACAAGGCGACGAGAGCAGCCTGTACCTCTGGATCGTGCCCGCGGAAGTGCGCGGCGTATGGGAGGCGGACGGCACCCGCATCCGAATCCACCAGAACTTCCAGGACATCGAGCTCGAGGGTCGGCTGCTGGGGCGCGAGATCGCCTCGTCGCGCGCCACTTTGCGCGGGCGCGACATCGCTTGGGAGGCGAACGACGCGCGCTTCGAAGGGCGTCTGGAGGGCGGGCGCATCGTGGGAGATCTGATCGGCACGGGCTCGCGCCAGGCGCTCGTTCTGACGCGCGCGCGCTAGAGCAGCTTCCCTGGATTCATCAGCCCCTTCGGGTCGAGCGTGCGCTTGAGGCTGCGCATGAGCTCGAGCTCGAGCGGGTGCTTGTGCCGTCGAATCTCCTCGCGCTTGAGCTGCCCCAGGCCGTGCTCGGCGGAGATCGAGCCGCCGAAGGCGTCGAGCGCGTCGTAGACCACGCGGCTCACCTCTTCGCGGCGCGCCATCAGCGCCTCGGAGCCGACGTTGTAGTGGAGATTGCCGTCGCCCACGTGGCCGAAGCAGTAGATCTCGATGTTTCCAAACCTTGCGCGCAGGCTGCCGCCGACTTGCTCGATGTACTGCGCGATCTTCGACACCGGTATCGAGATGTCGTGCTTCACGTTGGTGAACTGCGCCTCCGGGATGGTCTCGCGGAGGCGCCACAGCTCCCGCGATTGCTCGCCGCTCTGCGCGAGCGCGGCGTCGCGCAGCGTCCCGCGCTCTGCGCAGTCGGCGAGCGCGTTCTCGACGCGCTCGCGCAGCGCCGCGGGCTCGCCGCTGTCGCCGAGCTCGGCGAGCACGTACCAGGGATGCGCCGCGGCGAGCGGATCCTGCAGGCCGCGGGAATGCGCGAGCACGCGCTCGAGGCAGGTGCGCGAGACCAGCTCGAAGGCCGACAGGCGCTCGCCAAGCTGCTCGCGCAGGCCACCGAGCAGCTCGACGGCGGCGTGGGGGTTCTCCACCGCGATCCAGGCTGTCGCCGTGGCGCTGGGTCTGGGAAAGAGCCGCAGCACGGCGGCCGTGATGATGCCGAGCGTCCCCTCGGCGCCGAGGAAAAGCTGCTTGAGGTCGTAGCCGGTGTTGTCCTTGCGCAGCGCGCGCAGGCCGTCCCAGACACGACCATCGGCCAGCACCACTTCCAGGCCGAGGACCTGCTCGCGCGCGGTGCCGTAGCGCAGCACGTTCACGCCGCCCGCGTTCGTGGACAGGTTGCCGCCGATCTGACAGCTTCCCTCGGCGGCGAGGGAGAGGGGAAAGAGGCGTCCCGCATCTTCCGCGGCTTTCTGCACCGTCGCGAGCACGCAGCCGGCCTCGACGGTGATCGTGTCGTTGAGCGTGTCGAGCGCACGGATCCGGTTCATGCGCGAGAGCGACAGCACGATCTCCCGGCGCGTGCCAGTCGGCACCGAGCCGCCGACCAGACCGGTGTTGCCCCCCTGCGCCACCACCGCAACTTCCTCCTGGGGGCACAGCGCCACGACCTTGGCCACCTCGGCCGCGGTTGCGGGGCGGACCACACATTCTGCCGGCGCGGAATACTGCCGCCGCCAGTCGGTGAAGTACGGTTTCGTCTGCGCGGGGTCGGTGAGGACGTTGCGAGCGCCTACAATCTCGGCGAGGAGATGGGACAGTGTCATTCCTGATACGCATTCTACTGGCGTTGATCGCCGTGCCCGCCTGGGGCCAGCCGGCGCCGATCGTCGTCGGCGCCGCGGTGTCGCAGACCGGCGCGCTCGCCGTGCTCGCCGCCGATTACCGCAAGGCGCTGCTCCTGTGGCAGGACGAAGTGAACGCCCTGGGCGGCCTGCTCGGCCGGCGCGTCGAGCTGCGCCTGCTCGACGACGAGTCCGACGCGAGGCGTAGCGGCGAGCTCTACGCGGAGCTGATCCGTGGCAAGGCGGACCTGCTGATCGGCCCTTACGGCTCGGCTGCGACGCTCATGGCGAGCGCGCAGACCGAGCGTGCGCGGCGCGTGCTCATCAACGGCGCCGGGCCTGCGCTCGCGGTGCACAAGCGCTCGCCGCGCTATCTCTTCCAGAGCACGTTCTCCAATTCCGCGTACGGCGTGGGCGTGGTCGAGGTGGCGAAGGCGGCGGGGCTTTCGAGCGCGTTCATCCTCGCCCGCAACGACCACTCGGTGCAGGAGATGTCCGAGTCCACGCGCGAGCGCGCGGTGAAGCAGGGACTCGACGCCGGCGACGTCCAGACCTACGGCGCCGGCGACAGCAATTTCGCCTCCTTTATCTACAAGGGCAGCGCGGACGCGTGGATCGTGTTCGGCGAGCCGCGCGACAGCGCCGACGTCCTGCGCAGCCTGAAGAAGCTCGGCTACGCGCCCCGGCTTTTCTTTGCGCGCGGAGCGGCCGATCCACGGTTCGTCCGCATGGTGGGGCAGGACGCAGAATTCGCGCTCGCGGCGAAGGAATACGATCCGAAGTTCAGGACCCTCGGCAACCAGCAGTTCTCGGCGGCGTTCGAAGCGCGATGGTCCGCGCCGCCCACCTTCGCGGCCGCCCAGGGCTACGCCGCCGGCACGGTGCTCGCCGAAGCGGTGCGCCGGACGAAATCCCTCGACCAGGCGAAGCTGCGCGACGTGCTCGCCGAGATGGAGACCGATACCGTGCTCGGCGGCTACAAGGTCGATCCCGAGACCGGCGAGCAAAGGGCGGCGCGGCCGGCGGTGGTGCAGATCCAGCGCGGCAAGCCCGAAGTCATCTGGCCGGAGTGGCTTCAGTCGTCGACGCTGCAGCCTTACCCGCCGTGGAGCGAGCGCAAGCTGATCGAATAGGGAGAAAGCCGAGATGCCGCTCCTGCGTTCACTTCTTTTTGCCCCCGGCAACGTGCCGCGGCGGGTGGAGAAGGCGCTCACCCTCGCGGCCGACGCCGTGATCGTCGACCTCGAGGACTCGGTCGCGGTCTCGGACAAGGAGGCGACGCGCAAGCCCGTCGCCAGCGCTCTCTCGAGACCGCGGAAGTGCCGCGGCTACGTGCGCGTCAACGCGCCCTCGAGCGCCTTCTGCTACGCCGACCTTGCCGCCACGATCCACGAGCGCGTGGACGGCGTGCTGCTGCCCAAGGTCGAGAGCGCGGCCGACCTGCACGCGGTCGACTGGCTGCTCGCCGCGCTCGAGCGCGAGCGCGGCATCGCCGAAGGCTCGATCGATCTCATTCCCCAGATCGAGACCGCGGCTGGCGTGCAGCGCATCGACCGGATCGTCCAGGCGCGCAGCCTGCGACCCTACAAGGGACCGTGGCGGGTGCGGCGGGTGGCGTTCGGCGCCGCCGACTACGCGCACGAGCTCGGCCTTACGGTGAGCCTCGAGGAACCCGAGCTCGCCGACGCGCGCTCACGTATCGTTCTTTCCTCGCGCGCGGCCGGGCTCGAGGGCCCGATCGACAGCCCGTGGTTCCACTTCAAGGAGGCCGAGGCGTTCGAGCGCGCGCTGGAGCGCAGCCGCCGCGGCGGATTCCAGGGCCGGCTGTGCGTCCATCCGGACCAGATCGGCCCGGTCAACCGCGCCTATCTGCCGAGCGCTGAGGAAGTCGCACGTGCCGAGCGCATCGTCGCGGCTTTCAGGGAGGCAGAGGCGCGCGGTGCGGCGGCGATTCAGGTCGACGGCCAGATGATCGACTACCCAGTCGCGCACCGGGCGCAGGCACTGCTCGACTCCGTGCGCGCATCCCAACGCGAGGCGCGCGAAAGCTGAGCGTCGCGCTGCCGCTCGCCGCGACGCTCGCGATCCAGACGCTGGTGTCGACGACGATGTACTGTGCCCCGGTCCTGGCGCCGGCGGCCGCGCCGCTGCTCGGCGTCGCGCCGGCCGCGATCGGCTACTTCGTCACCGCGGCCTACCTCGGCTCGATGATCGGCACTGCGACCGCCGGCGGCTGGGTTGAGCGCTTCGGACCCATCCGCGTGTCGCAGGTGGGAATGCTCCTGTGCGGCTGCGGATTGGCCATTGCGGCGAGCGGCGCGCTTCCGGCGGTGCTCGTGGGCGCCCTGCTTATCGGCCTGGGCTACGGCCCGGCCACGCCGGCGAGCTCGGTGATCCTCGCGCGCGCGGCGCCCACGGGGATGCTGGCGCTCACCTTTTCCATCAAGCAGACCGGGGTGCCGCTCGGCACGGCGATCGCGGGCGCGACGGTGCCGGTGCTCGTGCTGGGTCTCGGCTGGCAGGGCGCGGCGCTCGTGGTGGGCGCGGTGTGCGCGTCGTTCGGACTGGTGATCGCGCCGCTGCGCAAGGAATACGACAGGGGGCGCAACCGCGCCGCTCCGGCGTCGCTGCGCTCGGCGTTCGCTCCCGTGCTGCTCGTGCTGCGCGAGCCGAAGATCATGCAACTCGCGGCGACGTCGTTTGTCTACGGCGGGGTACAGATCACGCTGGTCGCCTATCTCGTCGCGTTCCTCACGGAGTCGTTCGCGCTTTCGCTGGTGCTCGCCGGGATGGTGATGGCAGTCTCCCAGCTCGCCAGCGTCGTCGGACGCGTGCTGTGGGGCCTCGTCGCAGATCACCTGCTCAGCCGCCGCGCCACGCTCGGTCTGCTCGGCGTCGGAATGGGCATCACCGCGTTCTGCGCGCTCGGCGCTGGTACGAGCTGGCCGCTCTGGGCGCTGTTCGTGTTCGCGGTCGCGCTCGGCGTCACGGCAGTGGGATGGAACGGCGTGTTTCTTGCGGAGCTGACGCGGCTCGCCCCGCCCGGGCGCGTCGCCGACGTGACCGGCGGATC
Source organism: Burkholderiales bacterium (assembly GCA_036006885.1). Classification (GTDB taxonomy): domain Bacteria; phylum Pseudomonadota; class Gammaproteobacteria; order Burkholderiales; family SG8-39; genus SCGC-AG-212-J23. The sequence continues at coordinate 8,797 of DASYPG010000546.1, forward strand.
CTCGGCCTTCACGTTCCTCGGTGTCGTGGTGACGCCGCCGTTGTTTCACTTCGTGCTCGGGCTCAC
>DASYPG010000547.1:0-2480 GCA_036006885.1 Burkholderiales bacterium
GACCGGAATCCCGAAGGGCGTGGTCAACACCCACCGCATGCTGTGCGCGAACCAGCAGATGCTGGCGCAGGCATGGCCGTTCGTGCAGGAGAAACCCCCCGTGCTGGTCGACTGGCTGCCGTGGAACCACACCTTCGGCGGCAACCACAACTTCAACCTCGTGCTGCGTAACGGCGGCACGCTCTACATCGACGGCGGCAAGCCCGTGCCCGGTCTCGCCGAGACCACGGTGCGTAACCTCAAGGAGATCGCGCCGAGCCTGTACTTCAACGTGCCCCGAGGCTATGACCTGCTGCTGCCGTTCCTCGAGCGCGACGCGGAGCTGCGCCGCAATTTCTTCCGCGAGCTGCAGGTCGTGTTCTACGCCGCCGCGGCGCTGCCGCAGAACCTGTGGGACCGGCTTCTGCGTCTCGCCAGGGAGGAAAAGCGCGGCGGCGAGCTCGCCATGCTTTCGGCCTGGGGCTCGACCGAGACCTCGCCGCTCGCGACCTCGGTGCATTTCGCGATGGACCGCCCGGGCGTGATCGGCCTGCCGGTGGCGGGCTGCGAGCTGAAGCTCACTCCCTTCGGCGGCAAGCTCGAGGCGCGGGTGCGTGGCCCGAACGTGACCCCCGGATACTACCGGCGGCCCGATCTCACCGCGGCCGCGTTCGACGAGGAGGGCTTCTACCGCATCGGCGATGCCGTCAAGCTGCTCGACCCCGGCGAGCCGGCGAAGGGCATCGTGTTCGACGGCCGAGTCGCCGAAGACTTCAAGCTCTCGAGCGGCACCTGGGTCAACGTCGGCATGGTGCGCGTCAAGCTCATCGCAGCCGCCGACCCGATCGTGCAGGACGCCGTGATCACCGGCCACGACCGCGCCGAGGTCGGAGCGCTCGTTTTCCTGAGCGCGGCGGCGAAGGATCTCAGAGCGGAGGAAATCCGCTCGCGCCTTTCGGCCTCGCTCATCAGGCTGACGGCCGAAGGCGGCAGCTCGATGCATCCGGTGCGCCTCATCGTGCTGGGCGAGCCCGCGTCGATCGACGCGAACGAGATCACCGACAAGGGCTACGTGAACCAGCGTGCGGTGCTCGAGCGGCGCGCCGCGCTGGTAGAGCGACTCTACGCCGGCGGCGAAGGGGTGATCACCGCTTAGAAAGACCCAGCCAGACGATCGCACCGACGGTGAGGAAGGCACCGGCGACCTGCAGCGGCGTGACCGTATTTCCAAGGATGAGCCAGGCGAGGACGAGGAGCGCGATCGGCTCGATGTTGAGCGCCGCGGTGTGGGTGGAAGGCAGCTTCGGCAGGACGAAAAAGAGCGAGATGATCGCCAGACAGTAGAACACGGCGAGGCAGGCGAGTCCGATCCACCCGGTGGCGTCCGCCGGGAACACGATGGCGTGAGCCGCGGTCCCGCCTGCGATTGCGAGCGCCGCGGTCACCGCGGTCATGGCGAAGGTGCGCACGCGGCCGTCCAGTCCCTTGAGCACGTGCGTATTCAGGTAATACACCACCGCCATGCTGCTGCCGCTTGCGAACGCCCACAGCACCCCGGCCCCGATCTCGCTCCAGCGCGCCTGGAGGTGCTCGACGCGCAGGTCGAGTGCCAGCGCAAGGCCGGCGAGCCCGAGCGCCATGGGCGCGAGCGCGCGCCAGCGCGGCGCCTCCTTGCCCATCGCCCACGAGATGAGCACGTAGAGCATCGGCGAGGTCTGGAACACGAGCAGGGCGAGCGCGGGCGGAATGCGCGCCACCGCGGAGTACAGGCAAAAGCTTTGCGTCGCCATCAGCATTCCGGCGACGAGCGCCCACGGACGCAGCGCGCCCGGGATCGCGAGGCGCACGCCCTGCAGCTGCATGAGCGCGAGCAGGATCAGCGCGGTGCACGACGCGCGCACGGCGACGCCCGCGGCAACGCTCGCGCCGTGATCAAAGGCGACGCGCGCAGCCAGGTGGTTCGAGGCGAACGAGACACCCACGCCGAGCAGGATCGCGATGCCGAGCCTCGGCGAGAGCTGCACCTTTACCGCCGGCATTTTTCCCCCTGCATTTTTCCCCTTATTTAAGATGGCATTATGGCGTCCATGAGACGCTTGATCGTCCTGTGTTTCATCTGCGCGCCGGCGTTCGCGTTCGCCTGCGACTATCCCGACGAGGGCAACCTGCCGCTGCGGCGCGCGGTGAGCAAGGTGAAGTACCTGCCCGAAACGGAAGCCTGGGCGGGCTCGATGTACGAGAGCGGCGTGGTGGTGCAGTACGCGCTGCTCCTCGATCAGCCTCATCACGAGCACGGCCGCTGCTACTGGCCGCTCGAGCTCCGCGCGGAGGGCAGGGTGTGGCGCCGCTACTACGTCAGCCCCGACGGGAAGCGCCTTTTGCGCCCAGCAGCAGCAGCGCAGCCGCAAGCCACGCCGCCTCCGGCAGCCACGGCAGCAGCGCGCTGACCACGGGCTCGCGCGCCGCGCCGGTCGCCACGGCCGCGATGCGCAGCGCGACCG